>JAGQOG010000117.1 GCA_020427695.1 Phycisphaerales bacterium | reverse complement strand
GGCGAAATAGGAAACCAGCCCCCCATAGATGATAGAAAAAATACAGAGGACAGCCGCTCCTGAAGGCGTTGGGCGTCGCGGGTCGCGTCGGCAAGCTGCCGCGTCGTCTCCGCGAGCCGGTCGGCGTGGTCGAGGATGATCAACTCCGCCACCCCGTTGTCGTTTCCGTGCAACGCCTGGTCCACGATCTCGAAGAGGTCGAGGGAGGCCTCGTTCGATTCGGTGCGTCCAAAGCCGATCCACGACATGGAGTCCTCTGGTCGGCCCACTCGAAGCAGGCGACGCAACTCGATGAGACGCACGTCCCGGTCCTGCGCCTCGGTGGCCACGAACTCGCGCACGATCGCCATGAGCTCCGCATCCATCCGATTGGCGGCGTCGATCGCCTGACGGCGAAGCTCATAGACCTCGTCCACCGACGACTCGTCGGGCGAGAAATTCTCGCCCGACTCGCCCCAGCCGTAGATCCGCCGTTGCGCGTCTGCGATCTTCTGTGCGAACGGCGCGACCTCCTTCTGCCACCGGTCGAGGTAGTCGCCGTGGGCAGTGTCGAGAATCGCCTTCCGTTCGGCGGGGGGGGCGAGGCGGCGGGTCCAATCGCCGATCTCGGCCACGCCGATGGATGGTGGAACGGGGCCACGCGGCCGCGGGGGCTCGGGCGCCTGCGCGGAATCGGGCTCCCTATCCACGGGCGCAATGTCGCCCGACCCGACGCCATTTCCGTCGCTGGCCGCCGCGTCCGCCATGAGACGCTCGAGGATCTCCCGCCCCAGCAGCGCCTCGGCTTGGGCACGAAACCCCTCCATTGCCTTGTTGCGCTCGTCGACGAGTTCCTGCATCGACTTCTGCTGTGCTTCCATCGCGGCAGGGTCGAAGTCGAACGGCGTGGCCCCGGCCCGCGTGCGATCGGCGAGGTCCATCATCTTGTCGACGATCGAGTCGTCGGTGGCGAAGAACGACCGCAGCATCGCTTCGGCTGCGGCACGTTGATCGTCCGGGAGCGTGGTCGATCGGATCGCGGCGCGGAGCGCCAACTCCACCGAGGGATCCAGTTGTTGGATCTGCGGATAGGACTCGGCCAGGAACGTGCCGCGCAGCTTTCTCGCTTGGTCCGGCGGAAGCTGCGTGGAGAAGGCGCGGAGCGTGCGCCGATTGATCTCGACGATGTCCGCGGCCCGCTCGGCGGTGCGGCGTCCCACGGCCGCATACGCCTCCTTGATGACCTCCATCATCCGCTGCATGCGGTCGGGGTCGTTCGCCATGTCCTCCGGCCCCATGTCGCCGAATCCGGCGGCCTCCAGGGCGGCGATGAGATCGGCGAACATCCTCATCGTGGCGTCCCGAAGCTTCCCCGCCGCCCGCGTGAGCTGGGTCTCGTACGTGGCGCACTCCCGATCGATGGCGGCCGCCTCCTCCGGCGAGAGCTCGAGCGTGGAGACGATCTGGCTCAGGTCGGAAGTCCTCCCGCCGCCGGCCAGGGCGCGGGACATCATCGAGCCGGTATACACCTGACGCTCGCGGGCCAGGCGTACCCGAGGCACCTGGGTGATCTGGTCGTCGCGCAGGACGGTCTGGATCTGGTCGATGAGGCGGTTGTCGAGGGTGCGGATCCGGTCGTTGATCCGGTCCATGCGATGGATGTAGTCCTCCATCTGCTTCGTGCTCGGCATGCGCCCCTGCATGGACCGCGCATCCTGGAGGAACTTGTCGATATCGCCTTCGCGGAGGGCGGCGAACTCGGCCTTGTAGGTGTCGTGGAAGCGTTCGATTGCCGTCCATTGCTCGGGATCCGGCTTCACGTAGCGGTCCAGAATGACCAGGAGATCCCGCGAGGACACCGGATCGGGGAATTGCCCGGACGTGCCTTGCGCAGCCGCCGATCGCCCAAGAGCAAGGATCAGCAGCGCTTGGGCCAACGCGAACAGTGGGGCGAACCGAACGCGCAGCATCCCACGACGCGAAGTGTGGCGTCCATCCATCGGTCATCTCCTGTTCTGTCGACGGACGGCACTCCGCCCATCGGCAAGCGGCATCGAGGCGACGGCTACATCACGGAGGGCAGACCCATGGCCCGGCGCCACGAGCTGAGCTGTCCGAGGTGCATCATGTTGTGGTTGTTCGCCATGAAGTTCGTGGCGGCGCCAATGGTCGGGAACATTTCGCGCAAGCGGCCCTCCATCGGGTTCGGCTGGGCCAGCGTCTCGTCGGACACGGACTCGAGGACCGACGCCAGGGTCTTGTAGCGGTCCAGGTAGTACGCGGTCAGTTCGTCCTTGCCCGGGTACTTCTTGGGGTCGGCAACGCAGGCGGTCCCGGCCTTGAAGAGTTCGTCATAGCCCGGTCGTTCCACCGCAAGGTCGGACTTGCCCATGATTGAGAGGAGGCGATTCGGATAGATCGAGAGATGGCCGACCACGAACGCAGGGTGGTTCATCGTCGGATGCGGCGAGAATGCGAACTTGTCGGCGGGAATGTCCTTCAGGAGAGCTTCCGCGTAGCCGATCGTCGGCTTGAGGCAGGCGTTGATCGTGGCGGCGGAGAGACGGTCGAGGGTTGAGGTGGTCATGTCGGCATGGTAGCGCCACCGACTCGCCCTGCGGGCGGGCTGGCAGGACGAGGCAGACCCCGCCGTCCCGACCATCTAGGAGCCGATGTACCGGGCGTAGAGCGCGCGGGCCCGTTCGGCCTCATCGATCCCATGCAGGATCGCGCGGCCATCCCCGAAAAGGGAAATGGAGATCGGTTGCCCGGTGGCGGTGCGCTCCTGGGCGAAGCTCCCCCGGACCATGAATCGTGTGCGTTCGAACCGGCCGTGAGGCTGGAGACGATCGGCCACAGCGGCAAGATCGAACGACGCGCCGTCGCCGGCCGGCGTCACCTGAACCGCTGAGCGGCCGCAGAGGGTGGTGGTCCCGCCGCCGGCGAGTCCCTCAAGGAAGGAGAATTCACCGAGACCGCAGCAAGGACACTCCTCTGAAGGACCGGCCGAAGACACGTCCATGAAGCGGAACTCGTTGTCTCCCAGATCGATGCATGCCATCCGGCGATCGAGCGTCGCGTGTTGCCCAGTCAGCAGCTTGAGAAGATGGGCGGACTGAAGCGCGGCCACGATGGCCACGACCGGGCCGAGCACGCCAACCGTGTCGCAGGTGGGGCTGGCACCCGGGGGAGGCGGTTCGGGGAAGAGGCAGCGCAGGCACGGGGACGACTCGGCTTCCGTCCAACGCACCGAACCGCCCGGGCCCCGCCGATGACGCGGGTGAGGCAGGATCGGGAGGCACATCCCGGTCAATCCCACCGCCCCGCCGTAGACCAGCGGGATGCCCCATCGGACCGCTGCATCGTTGAGGAGGTACCGGGTTTCGAAGTTGTCGAGGCCATCCGCGATCGCATCCACCGTTCCCGCCAGCCGATCGATGGTGCCGGAGCCAAGATCGACGATCTCGGGCTGGAGTGCGACCTCCGGGTTCACCAGCGCCAACCGCTCCGCGGCGGCCACGGCCTTGGGAAGCCCGGCGTTGGCTTGGGCGTGGTCAAACAGAGTCTGGCGCTGGAGGTTCGTGAGCTCCACGACGTCGCGGTCGACCAGAACGAGCCGTCCGACGCCCGCCCGGGCCAAGGCGTCGGCGATGCCGCACCCGAGTGCTCCGCACCCGGCCACCAAGACCGTCGATTGGGCCAAGCGCGCCTGGCCCTCGGCGCCGAAGCCCGGAAGGAGCATCTGCCGGTGGTACCGGGAAAGCGGGGAGTCTTCGGACGGGGGAGCGGCAGACAAGTCGGGTGATGGTACCGGGGAACAGCGATGGGGAACGACCACGGGGCCGGCAACGGCCATGGGGGCCGGCAACGGCCATGCACGTCGGGGGGCCGGGGGGCCGGAGGCCGGCAACGGCCATGCACGTCGGAGGGG
>JAGQOG010000116.1 GCA_020427695.1 Phycisphaerales bacterium | reverse complement strand
TGTCGAAGGCAGCTTCGGCCGGGCCGAGCGCGTGCTGGTCCGCCACGGGATTTGGACCCTGGTCCTCGACACGTTCTTCTCGGCCGCCACCAAGATGACCCACACGCGCGTGCGTGCGCCGTTCGTGCGTACCGACGGATTCCGATTCACGATCTACCGGCGGGGAATGTTCAGCGAGCTCGCGAAGGTCTTCGGCATGCAGGATGTCGAGGTTGGACCTGCGAACTTCGACCTGTGGTTCATCGTGAAGGGCACGGACGAGGGGAAGCTCCGGGACCTCTGCGCGGACGCACGGCTGCGAGATCTCCTGTTCGTGGTGCCGAACGTGCATCTGAGCATCGAGTGTGGAACGGAGGCGTTCGAGACCAGTCCGTCCGCCAACACGGACGAACTGACCCTGGTCGTGCCGGGAGCGATCGGGGAAGCCGAGTGCCTGCGGGGCATGTTCGATCTCATGGCCCGGGCGTTGGACCGTATGACTTCGATCGGTTCGGCAGCCGGGACAGCGCCAGAGCCGGCGCGCTGTCCGTACTGCAAGCACCAGCTTCTCGCCCAGACCGTGTGCCCAGAGTGCGGCCGGCCCGTGACCGCTCCGGACGGTGGAACGGGCTGAGTGCCGCGTCCCCGCCTCCAGCCGGATGGCCCCGGGTTCTCGGCGCTGTCCGATCGGCTGCGGGCGCATGTTGGTCGTCTCGCCGGACTGCTCGGACCGCGCCACCTTGGGCGGCCGAGCGCTCTCGATGCCGCGGCTGCGTACATCGAGCGCGAGTTCGGGTTGATGGGCGACACCGCGGTCCGCGAGCCGTACCTGGTGGACGGATCCGAGGTGGCGAACATCGTGGTCGAGCGGTCCGGTGGAGCAACGTCGGCGCCGACCGTGATACTGGGAGCCCACTACGACACCGTGCCCGGGACACCCGGCGCCGACGACAACGCGTCGGCGGTGGCGGTGCTGATCGAGGCCGCTCGACTGCTTCGGGACCGTCGCGCCGCGCGGACGATCCGTTTCGTTGCCTTCGCCTGCGAGGAGCCGCCGCACTTCTACACCGACTCGATGGGCAGCCAGGTTCATGCCCGGGCGTGCCGGAAGCGGAACGAGACGATCGCGGCCATGGTGTGCTTGGAGATGGTCGGGTACTACACCGATGCGCCGCAATCTCAGCAGGTGCCTGACGAAATCCCGCGCTGGCTGCGGCGGGCCTTCCCAAGCCGGGGCAACTTCCTCGCATCGGTGGGCAATCTCCGATCGGCGAGGATCGCATGGACCTTCGATCGCGGTTTCCGACGGTCGAGCCCGCTCCGCCTGTATTCGATCGCGCTGCCGGAGCGTGTGCATGCCATCCGGCTCTCCGACAACGGCTCCTTCTGGGACCAGGGATTTCCTGCGCTGATGGTCACCGACACCAGCTTCTTGCGCAATCCGAACTATCACCTCGCAAGCGACACGCCCGAGACGCTCGACTACCGGCGCATGACCCAGGCCGCCGTCGGTGTCGCCGGTGGTGTCGCTCGCCTGGCGCGATGTGAAGTTTCGTCCATTGCTCCGACCTGAAAATGGGTGCCACGGCCTTCCAGGCCGTGCGAGAGGTCGCGGAACGTTCGACACGGCCAAGATGGCCGTGGCACCCAATGCGCGGGTGCCACGGCCTTCCAGGCCGTGCGAGAGGTCGCGGAACGTTCGACACGGCCAGGATGGCCGTG
>JAGQOG010000115.1 GCA_020427695.1 Phycisphaerales bacterium | reverse complement strand
ATCCCATGCACGACGACGCAAGGTGTTCGCCTCGTCTTGATCGCCACGGGCCTCGGCTTGCGCCGCGAGTCCGGCGAGCACGCGACCGTGCAGTTCGAAGGCGGCGCCGCCTCCCCCGCGCTCGCAGAGGCGTGCGGCGACAATCTCCGCCTCGGCGAGGTTGCCGGACTGGACCAGCCGCTCGGCGGCATCGAGCGTGGCGTCGATCGCGACCTGGCTCGCGCGGGGACCGGCGGAGGGCGCCGGCGTCGACGGCGGACCGCTGTTTCCGCCGCACCCGACCGGGCCCAGGATCGCGAGGGCGACCGCGCGCCCGAGGTGCCGCGTGGTCCGTCGCCTCGTTCGTGGCATCGCGCTGTCGGCCGCAGTTATGATGGCTCGTTCCATGTCCAACGCCCCACGCACCGAAGCCTCGGCCGGGTTCGAACTGGCCCGATCGTACGCGCCCGCCGAGACGGAGGGTCCGATCCGCGCCCGCTGGGACGACGCGGACTGCTTCCACGCCGAGCCCGGGGCCCCGGGCGAGCCGTACTGCATCCTGATCCCGCCGCCGAACGTCACGGCGGCGCTGCACCTCGGCCATGCTTTCAACAACACCCTCCAGGACATCCTGACGCGATTCCACCGCATGCGCGGCTTCAACACGCTTTGGATGCCGGGCACGGACCACGCCGGCATCGCCACCCAGGCGGTGGTGGAGAAGCGCCTGCTGCTCGACGGCCAGCGGCGCACCGACTTCAGCCGCGACGCGTTCGTGGCCAAGGTCCAGGAGTGGAAGGACGAGTACGAGGCGACGATCATCAGCCAGCTCAAGTCGATGGGCTGCTCGTGCGACTACGAGCGCAACCGCTTCACGATGGACGACATGTGCGCCACCGCGGTGCGGGAGGCGTTCTTCCGCCTGTTCCGCGACGAGCTCGTGTACCGCGGGAAGCGCCTCGTGAACTGGGATCCGAAGACGCAAACGGCGCTCGCCGACGACGAGGTCGAGATGGAGGAGGTCGCCGGTCACATGTGGTACCTCCGGTACCCGCTCGTGCCCGACCGGCCGGGGGCGCCGGAGGCGTTCGTCACCGTGGCGACCACCCGCCCGGAAACGATGCTCGGCGACACGGCGGTCGCCGTGAATCCGCGCGATCCGCGGGCGGCGTCGCTGCGCGGCCGGCGCGTGCGGCTGCCCATCGTGGGACGCGAGATTCCCATTGTCGAGGACGACTACGTGGTGATGCCGAAGGCCGTGCTGGAGCAGCTCGGGCTCGACGCAAGCGATGCGAAGGCCGCGGTCGCGACGGGCTTCCTCAAGGTGACCCCGGCGCACGATCCCAACGACTGGGAGATCGGCCAGCGACACGGCCTGCCCGTCTGCAACGTCATGGCACCCGACGCGACGATCTCCGATGCCCACGGCTGGGACGATGTCGGCACGGACGCGAAGGCGTTCGTCGGCCTCCCGCGCGAAGAGGCGCGGAAGCGGATCGTCGAGTGGTTCCGCGCCCGGGGACTCCTCGAGGAGGTGCGCCCGTACCGGCACAGCGTGGGCCACTCCTACCGCTCGCACGTGCCGATCGAGCCGTACCTCTCCGACCAGTGGTACGTGCGGGTGACCGACGACCGCTTGCGCGGGGCGGCGCTCAGGGCCATGGCGGACGATCAGCGCGAGGCATCCGCGGGCGGTGCTGCCGCCGCCGATGGCGGCGGGGCTCGGCCCGGCGACGGCGAGCTGCGCTTCTGGCCGGCCCGCTACGCCCGCACCTTCCAGCTCTGGCACGAGAACCTGCGCGACTGGTGCATCAGCCGCCAGCTTTGGTGGGGGCATCGCATTCCGGTGTGGTCGATCGACGGCGAGCCGAGCGCGGCCGAGCGACAGCGGCTCGAGGACGCGGCAAGGGCCGAACGCGCCAGCACGCAGATCGAGCGCGGCCGCACGTACGTGTGCGTCCGCGACGCCGAGGGCCGGGACGCGGCACTGGTGACCGAGCTCGAGTCGAAGGGATTCGTCCGCGACCCCGATGTGCTCGACACCTGGTTCTCCTCCGCCCTCTGGCCGCTCTCGACGATGGGCTGGCCCGACCCCGACGCCTTCCCGGACGCCAAGGGCCTCCTCGAGACGTTCAATCCGTCGAACGTCCTGTGCACCGCACGCGAGATCATCACCCTTTGGGTGAGCCGAATGGTGATGTTCAACCGTCACTTCCGCGACGGCGTGCTGCCGTTCCGCGACGTGTTCATCCACGCGATGATCCAGGACGGGCACGGCCAGAAGATGAGCAAGTCGCTGGGCAATGGCGTCGATCCGCGCGACATCATCCACAGCCACGGCGCCGACGCGATGCGCTTCGTGCTGACGCAGATGGCCACGAACACGCAGGACGTGCGCATGCCCGTGGACATGGTGTGCCCGCATTCCGGCCAGGTGTTCCAGCCCAGGTGGATGGAGAACGCCGCGGGCTACGAGGTCGCGGAGCCGATCCAGGCGAGCCCCTCGAATCCCGCCCTGAAGATGGTGAGCGGCTACGGAGCCGCGACGGGCGAGGCCAGGCCGACGCCGGAGATGCCGCTCGCCCGCAACACCTCCAGCCGCTTCGACATCGGACGGAACTTCTGCAACAAGCTCTGGAACGCGACCCGCTTCGCCCTGGGGAACCTCCAGGCGCGGGAGGGCGCCGCGGCGCCGGCCGGAATCGATCCCGCCACCGCCGCGCCCGACTCCCTCACCGACCGCTGGATCGTGAGTCGCCTTCATCGCACGCTGCACGCGATCGAGGACGCGCTGGCCCAGTACCAGTTCAACCTCTACGCCGAGGCGATGTACGACTTCGTGTGGCGCGACTTCTGCGACTGGTACCTGGAGGCGATCAAGCCGACGGTCCGAAACGACCCGGTCCAGCAGCAGGTGCTGCGCACCATGCTCAATGCGATCCTGCGGCTCCTGCATCCCATCTGCCCGTTCGTCACCGAGGCGCTCTGGCCGCACGTGCGGGCCACCGGGGCCGCGGGTCTCGACGGCATCCGGCTGCCCGACGCCGAGGTGCTTGCCGTTGCCGCGTGGCCCGACATCGCCTGTCGCGTCGACGATGCCGACGCTCTGGCGCTGTTCACCCGGACGCAGGAACTGGTCAACACGATCCGGAATCTGCGGGGCGAGCGGCGCGTGCCGCCCAAGCGGCGGATTCGACTGCATGCGACGGACGAGGTCGCCCGACTCGTCGCCGCGGGCGGAGGCGTGGTGGAGACACTCTGTCTGCTGGAGCCGGTCGAGGAGCGCGGGGCGGAGCGTCCGGCGGGCGCCATCCCGCTTGCGTTCGAAGGCCAGGAGATCCTGCTGAGCGGACTCGTCGACGCGGTCGATGCGGAGGCCGAACAGGCCCGATTGGGAAAGCTGGTGGCGGACCTCGAACGGCAGATCGGCGGCTTCACGGGCAAGTTGTCCAACGAAGGCTACGTGGCCAAGGCCCCGCCCGCCGTCGTCGAGGAGACGCGAGCGAAGCTGGCTCGGGCGGAAGCCGAACTGGCCGCGGCCCGCTCGGCGCTGGCCGATCTGCCTTGACCTCGCATGCAGGTCCGTCGCGCCGCGCACGAAGCGGCATACCATCGCCCGCATGAACGGACTGGGCCGGAATCACGACCGCGAGCTCGGCATCGTGGTGCGCCTTTCGACGGCGTGCGTGGTTGGCGCGTCGATCGTGCTCGTCGGTTGCAGCGGCGCGCCGTCGGCGCCGGAGCGTGTGGCGGCGTCGGCCACCGGTGACGCGTCGTTGCCGCCGGCGACGAGCACGAACGTCGCCGCCCCGGATCCGCGCGCCGCTCCGCCAGCCGTTCGGCCACCGGGCCCACTCGCGGGGCCGCCCGATCCCGGGCCCTCCAGCACCGACCGCGGCCGCGCCGTGACGGCGGGGGCGGTGGGACCGGGGAGCGCGATCGAGCGCCGGCCGTGGCGCTACGGCGACGCGGAAGGCCTCGAGATCGTCACGCCGCGCTTCCGGTTCTTCACGACGGTGACCGACGAGCGGATGCTGCGGCCCCTGCCGATCCTCATGGAGCAGGCGCAGGTGCAGTACACCTCGGCGCTCGGACCGCTGCCGGCACCGCCAGGGCGCCTGGAGACCTACCTCTTCAACCGGCGCAGCGAGTGGGCACAGCACACCAAGGACCTTCTGGGTTCCGACGCCGGTCCGTACCTCTCGATCGGTCGCGGCGGCTACACCACCGAGGCGCAGTCGGTCCTGTTCAACCTCGGGCGCGAAGACACCTTCACGCTTGCCATCCACGAGGGCTGGCACCAGTACACGCAGGCCACCTTCCGCGAGTCGCTGCCGGTCTGGCTCGAGGAGGGGATCGCGTGCTACATGGAGGGGCACCGGTTCCGCCGTTCCGAGGAGGTTCCAACCTTCATGCCGTGGCGCAACCTGGAGCGCTTCGGCGAGCTCCGCTCGGCGGTTTCGGGGGATCGGCTCATCGACCTCGACCGCTTGCTCAACGGCAGCCCGCAGTCGTTCCTCGGCGAAGGCCGCAACCCGATGCTGGTCTACTACGCCCAGGTCTGGGCGCTGGTCATGTTCCTCTCCGAGGGCGAGGACGGACGCTACCGCGACGCGCTCCACCAGGTGGTGCTGGATGCCGCCGAGGGTCGTCTGCGCAGCCGATTGGCCGAATCGAACCCGGGCTCCGGCGGGCACCGGCGCGGCGTCGGGGGCGTGCGCAGCCGCGACATCCTCCGGACCTACTTCAACACCGACCTCTCCCAACTGCAGGAGCAGTACAGCCGCTTCGTGCAGGAGATCGCCGCCAGCGGGAACTCGACGGCGGTGTGGCGCGGTCGGAGTCCGCTCACGCCCTGACGCCGGACGCGAATCGGCGCACGAACGCCTCGTACTGTTCCGGCGTGTCGATGCCCGCGGGCGCGGCGTCCACCAACGCGACCGCGATCGGGAAGCCGTGTTCGAGGACGCGGAGCTGTTCGAGGCGCTCGCACGCCTCCAGTGGCGTGGGGGTCAGCGCCACGTACCGGGGCAGGAACGAGCGGCGGTACGCATAGAGCCCGACATGCCGCCAGGGCGGGCAGTCGCCGCTGCCCTCGCGATCGAACGGTATCGCGGCGCGGGAGAAGTAGAGCGCCCGTCCGCGCCGGTCGAGCACGACCTTGACGAGGTTCGGATCCCCGGCGTCGTCGCCCGCCGAAAGCGGGCAGGCCAGCGTGGACATCGGGCACTCGGGCGCGGCTTCCAAAGCGCTCACGGCCCGGTCGATCGTCGCGGGATCGATCTCCGGCTCGTCGCCCTGCACGTTGACCACGATCTCCTCGCGCAGGGTCTCGGCGACCTCCGCGATGCGGCTGGTGCCGTTCGGATGGTCGGCCCGCGTCATGCGGCACTCGCCGCCGAACGTGCGCACGGCCTGTTCGATGCGAGGGTCGTCGGTGGCCACGACGACCCGGGCGGCGCAGGCGGCCCGCGAGGCCTGCTCCCACACATGCTGGACGAGCGTGCGCCCGGTGCGGTCGGCGAGCGGCTTCCCCGGGAAGCGCGTCGAGGCGAACCGGACTGGGATGACGATGGCGGCGATGCTGGTCACCCGAGGGAAGCGGGAAGACGAGAAGGGGACACGGGACCGCGTCGTCCGTTGGACACGGTCATCCGCCCAGTTCCCTGAGCAGCGCCTCGACGTCCTTGCGGCGCTGGCGGATGTCGCGGAAGGTGATGTCCTTGCGGATGATCCCGGAGCAGATCTCCACCGCTTCCTTCGCCAACTGAACCGACTGCTCCTTCTTGGCCAGGTCGAACACGGACTCCATCAGGTCGTAGCGGATGTCGAGCTCGCGCTCCTTGTCGACGTCCGCGACCTCCTCGAGCGCCTCCCGGAATTCGCCGATCGCCTCCTGGTGCCACCCCTCGGCGGCAAAGCACTTGCCGAGCATGTGCGCCGCGGTGGCCCGCAGGCGTCCCTCCTCCTTGGCGGCCTGAAAGTAGGGCATGGCATCGTCGAACTTCTCCTGCTCGAAGAGCAGTCTCCCCAGCTCGAGCTTCATGCCGCGGTCCGTGGGGTACTTCTCCGACCGTTCCGTGTACTCCTGCGTCTCGAGCGCCTGGAGCGCCTTGCGGCGTTCTTCGGCCGCGGCCTTGAGGGCGGCATCGTCGGGCTTGGCGTCGGCCGCTTCGCGAGCCTGGCGGTAGCTTCGCTTCGCCTGCGCGATCCGGATGTCGCCGGCCGCCATCCGGAACCTGAACTCGCCGATCTCCTGAAAGGCCTTCATCAGGATCGACCACGCCAGCTCCTCCGACTCCTCCGTGCCCGACCGCTTGAGGAGCTGCGCGTAGCGGTTGACCGCCTCGGGGGAGAGGGGGTTCTCCTCGTATTCGGCCTTCGCCCGGTCGAGGTTGGCCTGCGCACTCGAACCGGCGCCGGAAATCGCCTCGCGCTGCTCGAGCTCGCGCTGCTTGTCGGCGTCCTTCACGAAGCTCCGGAAGCCGCCTTCCTGGGCGTTGGCCTGGGCGTAGCCGCCCTCGGAGATCGCCCGCTGGGCCGTGAGCTGCTTGAGCTCGTTGAGCAGGTTGGTATCGGTCGGATCGAGTCGCACGGCGGCCTCGCCGCAGGCGAACGCCTCGGCCCACGCCCCGATCTCTCCGAAGGCGTCCTTGGCCGCCACGAAGGCGCTCTTGGAGGGCTTCTTCTGCTTGAAGACCATGTTCTTGATCTTCGGCGCGATCCACTGTCCGAACTCGAACTGGCCGGCCTTGGCGGCGGCGTTGAGCGTCTTGATCGCGAGGGAGAGGTTGTTGAGGTCCTTCATCCACGCGAACTCGACCGCCGCGAACTTGTCCACGGGACCGGGGCCGTCGATCTGCTTGATCTCCTTGCCGCTCGCCGGCTTGCCGCCCTGGTTGAAGTACTGCACCGCGGATTCCCACATCGCCTCGTGGGCGCTCATCACCCCGGGATCGAGCTTGATGCCGCTGGCGAAGCAGGTGAGCGCGTACTCGTGGTTCGACGAGGCGGCCATGGTCCGCCCGTGGTCGAACCACTTGCGTGCCTTCTCGGGCTGAGGCTGGAACTCGCTCGAATCGCCCGCGTTGTCGTCGGGCGGATTTTGGTCGTTGTTCTTGCGTCCGAAGAACCGCATGCAGGTCTCAGCGGGAGGTGCGATTGGAGGATGACGAGAGGCCCCGGGGTCGGCCGTCCGATGCGCTGCGAGCCGCGCAAGGTACGGAAAGCGCCGAGGCGGGTCAATCGTGCTGGAGCGCTCCGGGCGCCTCGCGTAGCATAGCCGCATGGCCCCTGAGCCTGCGAAACTCCAGATCCTCCACTACCCGGCTCCGGTTCTGCGCCGGAAGGCCGAACCGGTCGGTGCCGTCGACGAATCGGTCCGTGCGGTGGCCGCGCGGATGCTCGAACTCATGCGCGAGGCGGAGGGCGTGGGCCTGGCCGCTCCCCAGGTGGGGCTGCCGTGGCGGCTCTTCGTGGCCAACTCCGGAGAAGAGGGCGAGCCGGACCGGGTGTACGTCAATCCGCGCATCCTGGAGTACGCCGGCGACCTGGTGCCCCACGAAGAGGGATGCCTGAGCCTGCCCGGCATCCGGGCCCAGGTCCGGCGTCCGGAGCGGATCACGCTCGTGGCCACCGATCTCGAGGGCGAGACGTTCACCCTGCAGTCGGACGGACTTCTCGCACGCGTGTGGCAGCACGAGTACGACCACCTCGACGGCATTCTCATTCTCGACCGGATGAGCCCGATCGATCGCCTCGCCACGCGGCGCGCCGTCAAGGAGCTGATGGCGTCGGCGGGGAGCTGAACCGCATGCGGATCGTGTACCTCGGGTCCGGTGCATTCGGTCTGCCGACGTTGAAGGCGCTGCTCGACCGCCACGACATCGCGCTGGTGGTGTCGCAGCCGGACCGTCCGGCGGGACGCGGCCGACATCCCACGCCGACGCCCGTCGCCGCATTCGTCGACGTGCACGGGATGCCACTCCTGAAGACCGAGGACGTCAACCGGCCCGAGTGCATCGAACGCATCCACGCGTTGAAACCCGACGCAATGGTGGTGATCGCCTTCGGTCAAAAGCTCCTGCCGGCGCTGCTGGCGGGACAGTTCGCCATCAACCTGCATGGCTCGCTTCTGCCCCGACATCGCGGCGCGGCTCCCATCAACTGGGCCTTGCTGAGCGGGGATCGGACCACGGGGGTGTCGGTGATCACGTTGGCGCAGCGGATGGACGCGGGCGCGATCCTGGCTACGGCAGAAACGGCGATCGATCCCAAGGAGACGGCGGGCGAGCTGCACGATCGCCTGGCCGAGATGGGGCCGGCTCCGATCCTGAAGGTCCTGGATCTCCTGCCTGGTCGGGGGAGTCGAGCGATCGACGGAGACGTGCAGGACGAGACGCTGGCCACACGGGCCCCGAAATTGTCGCGGGCGGACGCCATCATCGACCTCACCCAGCCGGCGAAGGCGTTGCGCCAGCGCATCCACGGTCTCTCGCCTTGGCCCGGAGTGGCGATCGAACTCGGTGGAATCCGCCTGCGGCTGCTGCGGGTGGAAGAGACGCCGCGCACGGAGTCGGCGTTGCCCGGACAAGTCCTGCCCGACGGTCGCCTCGCCTGTGGGGCGGGCGCGCTCCGACTGCTGGAGGTCCGGCCCTCGAGTGGCCGATCGATGACCATGGACGAGTTCTTGCGCGGGCATCGCGCGGTGGTCGGCATGGTCGCCGAGCTGCCTACAGAGCGATCGGGAGAACGGGCATGAGGTCGCTGGTTCAACTTCTGTTCGACTTCTTCCGCCCGGATGCGGAAGGCGAGCCCGCCGCGCCGCGCCCGGCCGTCCGCGGCCGGCGTCCGAACCGCGCCGACCGGAGTCCGGGCGTCGAATCCCCGACGGCGAAAGGGAACGGAGTGGCCCTCGAGCGGCGACCAGGACCAGCGCCGAAGCCGAGGAGCATCTCGGCCGCCAAGCGCCGTGGGGGCGAGTTCCCGGCAAAGACCGCCCCCGGATCCGCCGCCCCCGGATCCACTGTACCGGGATCCGCCGTACCCGAATCTACCGCCCCCGGGAGCGTCGCACGACGCAAGCGTCCCAGCCGCAAGGAGCAGTATGCCGACATGGCGGAGCGCCTCCTGCGGGAGCATGGCATCCACGTCCGGCGCTGGCGCAACAGCTCGAGCGGCGTGGCGTGGGAGACGCATCGTCGGGACGGCGCCGTCAACCGCTGGATCGAGGCGCCGTATCCGCGCGGTCCCATGAGCTGTGCCGTGTTTCTTCACGAGGTCGGTCACCATGCGATCGGTTTTCACGCGTACCGGCCCCGGTGTCTGGAGGAGTACCACGCCTGGCGATGGGCCCTCGAGGCGATGGAGCGAGAGGGGTTCGGCGTGACCGAGGCCGTGCATCGGCGCGTGACGGAGTCGCTGCGCTACGCGGTGGAGAAGGCGCAGCGGCGCGGATTGCGGAAGCTGCCGCCGGAACTCGCGGCGTACGCGGAGCGGAAGGTCGCGACCCGCGTCGTCTCGGTGATCTGACGTTTGTCCGTGCTGCGCTTCGTCGGATGCCACGGCCATCCTGACCGTGCCGTACGCTCGGGCGCGATCGCGGCGGGGAAGTGTCGGCGCACTGGCGGCCGTTGCTCCGAGGAGCACGTGGCACCGGTGCCGAACCCCGCCACCATGCGGCACGGCGGTCTTCGTCAGGTCGGGTGATCGCCGGTGAGGACGGCGTCGAGCTCGTCGATGGTCGCTTCGTCGAGTTGCAGGCCGCTGGCGCGGGTGTTCTCGGTGATCTGTTCGGTCTTCGAGGCACCGACAATGCACGAGGTCAGCTCGCGGCGACGCAGACACCACGCCAGAGCCAAGACGGAGCTGGCGACGCCGAGCCGGTCGGCGATCCCGCGAATCCGCCCCAACCGCGCCATCGTCTCCGGCGTCATGCGACGGCGAATGAACTGTCCCTCGCGCTGGTGGGCGGCGCGGGTGCCGGGCGGCGGATCGCCCGCACGGTACTTGCCGGTCAGGAGGCCCTCGCAGAGCGGCGAGAACGCGACGATGCCCAGTCCGAGCCGCCGACACGTGGGGAAGACCTCCGGCTCCCAGTGGCGCTCGAGCATGTTGTAGAGAGGCTGGTTGCTCACCGGCTCGTGCCATCCGTGACGACGGCACAGGAGCGTGGCTTCGACGATCTGGTCCGCGCGCCACTCGCTCACACCCCAGAAGAGGGTCTTGCCGGCGACGACGAGGTCGTGCATCGCGCGGCACGTCTCCTCCAACGGCGTCCCGTCGTCGTAGCGATGGCACTGGTAGAGATCGAGGTAGTCCGTGTTCAGCCGACGGAGCGAGGCCTCGCACTGGGCGAAGAGATGCTTTCGACCCAGCCCACGGTCGTTCGCTCCCGGGAAGGGCCAGTCGCGAACCGGCCAGAAGGCCTTGGTGGCCAAGACGTAGGTCTCGCGGCGGAAGGGGGCCAGCGCCTTGCCGACGAGCGTCTCGGTGTCGCCGCCGCCATATGCGTTGGCGGTGTCGAAGAAGTTGATGCCCTGCTCGTAGGCGGTTCGATGGAGGCGGTCGGCCAGGGCCTGGTCGTGCTGATCCAACGTCAGCCACGATCCGAACCCGATCTCCGAGAGCGACAGTCCCCACTTTCCGAGTCGTCGATAGAGCATGCGCGGAGGATAATGCGGATTCGTGGTCGAGGTCGTGTGTCGTTGGCGGTTCGGGCTCCAGTCCGACCGGCGCGACACCCGGTGCCGTCGAAGGACCGACTCGGTCGTTGGGGTCCCGAGGAGGCGATGTGGGCAGTCCAAAAAATCGAAGGACGGCCGGCAAGGGCCGGCCGCCTTCGATGTGGTCCGTCGCACGGCGCGTCGTGGAGGAGGAGATGCTCCCGCGTCGCGCCGACTGCACAGCGTCGGACCATGGAGAGAGAAGGAGAAAGAGAAGCTGGGAAACCGAACTCGAACGGGAGAGAAGGCGAAAGGAGATTCGTCGAAGGTCGTCAGTGAGGTGGGCGCGGTCGGTCGCGCCCGATGTGCTGCCGATCTCAGCCAGCGCCGGGCATGGCCGGATGGCTGGCGGACGCGGTCCGAGCCCCGTGGCTCGAGACCGCGAAGGTTGGATTGACGGAGCCTGCACGGTCGGAAACGGCACCGGCGGCCGGCGTGGGAAGCGGAATCCAGCCGGGCGAGCCGATGTCGCGCCCGTTGAACACGGCCGTCGGGCGACAGACCCTGGCGCCCGACACGCCGGGCTCGGAGGCCTTCCACAGCGATCCGACGTTCAGGTCGGTCGCCGAGGTGTCGACGAGGTAGACGCTGGCGCCGCCGATGGGCGAGAGCCTCGGCCAGCCGTCGCCGTTGCGCAGGTTGGCCTCGCAGACGGTATTGCCGTCGCCATCAAGCAGTCGCAGCACCTCGTTGGTCGCGGAGGGGTTGTTGGAAATGCCGCCCCACGAGACGGCCAGCACCTTGTAGACGACCGAGGCGTTCGACGGATCGTCCCACGCGGTGCGGAACTCCGACTCGGCGACCGCGTCTCCGTTGATCAGGACCGCCACCTCGCCGGGCGCCAACGTCACGGTGAACGTGCCCCAGTCGTCGAGCTTGCGTGCGTCCTCGTCGTCGAGCCGCCAGCCGTCCATGGCCACGGGTGCCCCGCCGACGTTCGCGATCTCCACCCACTCGGGTTCGCCGCGCTTCTCGTCGGAAGCGGGGTTGTACATGATCTCGGTGATGACGATGCGGCCCGCGCCGGCTTCTGCGACGACGGGCCCGGCGGCGCCGGCCCGGGCGGTGACGGCTCCCACAGCCGCCGCATTGGTGTCGGCGCTGGCCGCGGCAACGGCCGCGAAGGCAAGTGCGAATGGACAAGCCGCCGCCGCGACGGCACGAACAGGATGGCAACGAACGCGCATGAGAACCTCCCGGAAAGGAGCATGGAGGGACGGTGCCCCGTTCGCGCGACGCCGCCTCTCGGCAACGCCGTCCCGATCCGCAGCCTTGAGGATGGAGCGAGGCGTCACGCGCACGGCCCTACCATAACCGTGACTTCCGGCCTTCCCCGAAACACGGTGAAAACACCGCACGCATGCGCCACCGAGGACACCTCCACGATCCGCAGCGGCCGACGGCGATGCTCCTGCGCGCCGCCTACGCCGCGGGCATCTTCCCCATGGCCGACGCCAGGACCGGGAAGATCGGCTGGTACTGCCCCGATCCGCGGGGTGTGCTGCCGTTGGAGTCGTTCCGCATCCCGAGGAATCTCGCCCGGCTGGTTCGGCAACGGCGATTCGAGATCCGCATCGACACGGCCTTTGCCGCCGTGCTCGACGCCTGCGCCGGCCCGCGCTCCAGGGACGACGAAGGCTGGATGTCGCCGGTCCTGCGCCAGGCCTACGTCGAGCTGCACCGGGAGGGCGAGGCCCACAGCGTCGAGGCGTGGCGGGACGGAAGGCTCGTGGGCGGCCTGTACGGCGTCCGTCTGCACGGCGCGTTCTTCGGCGAGTCGATGTTCTGCCGACCGGATCTCGGCGGAAGCAACGCGTCGAAGGTGTGCCTCGTCCATCTCGTGGAGCGGTTGCGGGAAGGCGGCTTCGCGCTGCTGGACACGCAGATGGTGACGGAGCACATGCAGCAGTTCGGATGCGTCGAGATTCCGGCGGAGGCCTACCTGGATCGGTTGGCGCACGCCATGGAGCTGGATGCGACCTGGGCGCCGTGACGGGCGACCGGCCGACGGCGGCTCACCGCATGTCGCAAGGAGAGACGATGCAGCGCGACCGACGAGAAGAGGGCGACCAGGCGATTCGAGCATTTCTCGCGGATCGGGACGAGCCGTGCCCGCGCTGCGGGTTCAACCTTCGCAACACCTCGTCGGACCGGTGCACGGAGTGCGGCGCTCCGCTGCTGCTTCGCCTTGCCGGCGATCGACGCGGCGACCGGGCCGTGTGGTGGGGGCTGGTCTGCATCGGACTGGGACTCGGCGGAGCCGCCACGATCGTGGGCACCTCCGTGATCCAGAGCGTGATCGAGTCGATGGCGGGGCGCGTCCGTTGGAGCGTGGACATGGATCCGGAGCACGCCGTCCTGGCGGTCGTTGCCCTTCCGCTCTTCGCCGGCGTCGCCGTCGCGTGGATCCACTTCGCTCCCAGCCTGCGCGAACGACCGCGCCTGGCCGTGGGACTCTCGTCCGTGGCGCTGAACGCCTTCGTGCTGTTCGTGATTGTGTTGGGGTTGATGGGGTGAAGAGCCAGGCATCGGGGCATCAAGGCACCAAGGCATCAAGGGTTTCCGTAGCGAGGACGGGTGCCACGGCCATCCTGGCCGTGCGAACGGTCACAGGTCCACGCGCGTCACGGCCGAGACGGCCGTGGCACCCGATTCCGAGTGGAACGCGATCGAAAGAAACCGCCGGCCCGGACAAGCCGGGTGCCACGGCCATCCTGGCCGTGCGAACGGCACTCTGCGCACGGCCCCGCGGCGACGGCCCTGATCTCACAACCCTCGATGCCTTGATCCCTCGGTCCCTTGATGCCTTCGATCTCTCTCCCTCCCAAACAAAACCGCCGGCCCGGACGAACCGGGCCGGCGGTGGGCGTGCGGTGATGACGGGCGTGCGCGGCGACTACTCCTCGTCGCCGGTGAGGAAGCTGGCCAGGCGCTGTCGGCGCACGGGGTGCTGCAGCTTGCGGATCGCCTTGCTCTCGACCTGGCGGACGCGCTCGCGGGTGACCTTGAAGATCCGGCCGACCTCTTCGAGCGTGTAGGTGTAGCCGTCGCCGATCCCGTAGCGCAGCTTGAGGATCTCGCGCTCGCGGTAGGTGAGCGTCTTGAGGACGTCGTTGATCCGTGCCCGCAGCATGTCGCTGGTCGCGCTCTCCGAGGGGCTCTCCTGCCGCTCGTCCTCGATGAAGTCGCCGAAATGGCTGTCCTCGCTCTCGCCGACCGGCCGGTCGAGGCTGATCGGGTGGCGCGAGATCTTCATCACGCGCCTCGTCTCCTCGACGGGCATCTTCGCCCGCTGGGCGATCTCGTCGGTGGTCGGCTCGCGCCCCAGCTCCTGGAGAAGCTGCTTCTGGATGTTGCGCAGCTTGCTCATCGTCTCGATCATGTGCACCGGAACGCGAATGGTCCGGGCATGGTCGGCGATGGCGCGGGTGATCGCCTGGCGGATCCACCAGGTGGCGTAGGTCGAGAACTTGTAGCCGCGCTTGTACTCGTACTTGTCCACCGCCCGCATCAGGCCGGTGTTCCCCTCCTGGATGATGTCGAGGAAGGGCAGGCCGCGGTTGCGGTACTTCTTCGCGATCGAGACCACGAGCCGGAGGTTGCCGCCCGAGAGGTCGCGCTTCGCCTGCTCGTACTCGCCGAAGACCCGCTCCGTCGCCTGGACCCGCTGGTCGATCGCCTGCGGATCCTCGAGCACCAGGGAGCGCAGGCCGTCGAACTCCTCCTTCATCACGAAGACGTCCTCGGGGTCGAAGCGCTCGGGGTGCTTCTCGGCCCGGGCGATCATCTTCTGGATCTCCTTCATCTTCTTGTTGATCGCCTGGAGCTTCCGCAGCAGCGGCTGGATGCGCCCGGTCCGCAGGCAGCACTCCTCGAGCAGCGTGGCGATCTTGCGGCGGCGCCGCTGCATCTCGGCGCGGATCGTCTCGCGCCGCGTGGCGGAGAGATTCGCCGTCTCCAACTGCTCCCACGCCTCGCGGTTGAGGTTGAGGAGCGAGCGGACGGTGGGAAGATTCACCGGGATGCGGGCCGCCACCTTGTCCTTGGCGTTGTCCTCCGCCGTCGAGATCCGCATCGTGCGGTCGAACGGAAGATGACCCTCGTGCACCTGCTGGAGGATCTCGACCGCCTGGGCCGCCGAGTAGTCCGACTCGAGCACGCGTCGGCGGAAGATCATGCGGGTCGTCTCGATCTTCTTCGCGAGCCGGATCTCCTCCTCGCGGGTGAGCAGGGGGATCGTGCCCATCTGCGTGAGGTACATTCGGATCGGATCGTCGATGCGCTTCGAGCCCTGCTCCGCGATCGCCTGTTCGACGGCCGCGACCGTTTCGGCCTCGTCGAGGAGCTCCTCCTCCTCGGCCGCCGGCTCCTCCTGCGGCGCCTGCGCCTGGGCCGGCTCGCCGTCCTCCGACGGCTCGTCGTCCTCGTCGATCATGCGGATCGGCGCCGCCTTGGCGGGGCGCTTCGGATCGTCGCGTTGGAACTTCAGGTTCGTTTGCAGCGGCGCCTGGAAGGTCGTGTAGCCGTTCCGGCGGACGGCCAGCTCGTCGATCAGGACGACGCCGCGCTCCTCGAGCAGGACGAGCAGCTCATCCAGCTTGTCCGGATCGACCATCTCGTCGGGGAGAACGGTGTTGAGCTCCTCGTAGGAGATCCAGCAGCGCTGGATCCCGAGGTCGAGCAGCTCGCGGAGCGTCGGGTGCAGGTCGGGGAGGGAGGTGTTCACTGCGGATTGCTCCAGGGATCTGAACCAGAACTGAACGAGGTCGGTATCAGCGGACGTCCCACGCGGACGGCCACAGGTGCGTCAAGAGCGAACAGAGCGGGCGATGGCGGCCGGGTCGTTGCCGCGCTGTCGAAGCGCGTCGAGGGACTGGATGACGGAGGACAACTCGTCGGGGATCGTCGTCTGCCGTGCACCGGCCATCTGTCGCCGGCACAGGTACCGGGCGCGAGCAGCGTCGAGATCGGCGCGGCATTGCGCCAAGAGGTCGGTGGCCGATCCGCCGGAACCGGCCACGGAGGGAGTTTCGATCCGACGATGGCCTTTGAGAAACAGGGAGGATGCTAGATCGCACAACATGGTGGAGGCAAGCTCGGTCTCGGACGTTCCAAACGGGCCTCCCGTCTCCACTGGAACACGGTCGGGCGGTCCCGCGGTCGTCTCCCCCGGGCCAGCGCCGCGGGCGGCGTCCTGAGCGTTTCCGGAACCGGGTTGACGCCCCCCGCGGCGAAGATCGTCGAGGACGTACTGCAATTCCACAGACGCCCCCATCTCCTGCCGTGTGATCAGCACATCGAGGATCGCCCGATGGGCGGGATGCAGGAAGCTCGAGGCGGGGAACGCCTCGCCCAAGGAGAGTCGTTCGCCATCCTCGATCAACACGGGAAGGCTGAGGGACTCGGGCTGACGGAGCACGGCGGCAAGGAAGGATCGTTCGGCTTCGACGAGATAGGGGGGGAGGTCCGCGGGCGGGGGGTCGAGGTCGTTCCCTCGGACGGGCTCGGCGAAACCGGCACCGGCCCGCTGGAAGGCCGCGGGATCGGTGGCATCGCCGGCCCAGCCCCCCGAGGCATCGTCCGCAAGGGCTCGCCGCGGTGCCTTCGGGATCGTCTCGTGCGGCAACGACCGTTCGATCTCGTGCATCGGAACGCCGGTCAGGTCGGACAGGGCGCTGAGCACCAGCCGCTTCCGAACCCCGCCGACCGAGGCGAATCCCAGCGACGCGAGGTGGGACAGCATCGCCTCGAGGCGCTGTTGTCGGCCCGAGAGCGACTGCGCGCCCGAAAACTGGAGAGCGAACCGCCGGACCATGTGGGTGAGCGCATCCTCCGACTGGGCCAGAGCCGATTCGAAGCGGGCCCGGCCGTCGGGCTGCCGGAGCAGGTCGTCGGGATCGAGACCGTCGGGCAGGGTGCAGATGCGGACATCGATGGGCTCGGCGAAGAACACCTCGACCGCACGGTCCGCCGCCTTCATCCCCGCCTCGTCGCCGTCGAAGAGGAGGATCACCGTCTCGCAGAGGCGCTTCAGCACCCGGGCATGGTCGCGGGTGAGTGCGGTGCCGAGGGTCGCGACCACGTTGTCGAGGCCGGCCTGGTGGCAGGCGATGACGTCGGTGTAGCCCTCGGTCACCACGACCGTGCGACGGGCCAGGATCGCCTGCTTGGCGAGGTGGAGTCCGTAGAGGATGCGCGACTTGGAGAAGAGCGGGCTCTCGGGACTGTTGACGTACTTCGGCTCGTCCTCGGGATTGATCTTGCGTCCGCCGAAGGCGATGGGCTTCCCCAGCTCGTCGCAGATGGGGAAGATCAGCCGGTTCCGGAACGTGTCGTACGACCCGTTTCCCTCCTGCCGCGATCGGAGCAGGCCGGCGGCAAGAAAGGCCCTCTCGTCGCCGCCACGGGCGCGGATCGTCTCGAGAAGACCGTCCCAACGGTCGGCCGCGGCGCCCAGCCCGAAGGCTTCCGACATGGCATCGGTGATCCGGCGCTCCGCGATGATCCTCGCGGCACCGACGCCGGCGGACGCCGCCCGTCCCGCGCCGGCGTCCGACGTCTTGGCGTTCGTGAGCAGCTTCCGGAAGTAGCGCATCGCCAGGAGGTTCGCCTCGAGGAGCTCGGCGCGACCGATCTCGCCCGGGGCTCGCGACCGACCCGTATGGCTGAGCTGGATCCCGGCCCGTTCCGCGAGATGCCGCAGGGCCTCGCCAAACTCCATGTGGTGGTACCCCATCACGAAGTCGATGGCGTTCCCACCCGTGCCGCACGCGAAGCACTTGTAGAAGGACGTGCCCTTGTGCGTCACCACGTGCATCGAGGGCGAGCGGTCGTCGTGAAATGGACAGAGCCCGACGTGCTCGCGGCCCTGCCGCTTCAGCACGACGTGTTCGCCGATCAATGCCACGAGGTCAGTCGCGGCAAGGACAGCATCTCGATCGTTGGTTCCGTGAACGCTTCCCAAGGAAACGCCTGCGCGACCCTGCGATGTCCTGCTTGTCCATGCAGGACCGGGAGGCACCCGATGGTCCGTCGGATGACTCCCTCCAGGCGAAACTCTCCTTCCGACGCCGCGTGCGTCGAGTCGGAGGAGCACGCCCGACCGTTTCCCAGCGGGGACGACCGCCTTCGCATCACTGCTCGCACCCCGGCCCGCACTTATGGACGGGGAAGGTGCAACGGTGTCTGGACGCCTAGGTAGTTGTTCCTGTGCGGCGGGAGGCGGTCGCAAGGACCGATAGGTGAGCCGTCACGAGCGGAACCAAGGTCGCGCGTCAAGATCGAGAAAACAGTACGCCAACTCCGGTGACGGTCAAACGATTTCCCGGCGAATTCACCCAATCGCTCTTGACATCGAAGCGCTGTTGCCCCCGGAAAGCTCCACTTGGGCGACCGGTGGCGAGCGTAACGGCGAAAGTTGCGCTCGACCGAAAGACAACCGCCCGCCGCGTCGTCGCGGCGGGTCGGAAAGGCTGATGAGGAGCGCGGGTACGGTCCGAAATGCTCGAGGCCGACAGGACCGGTCGGCGAACGGAAGGCGGTCTACTGCTGAGCCTGCTTCTGCTGGGCCGTGTAGACGTACTTCCGCTTCTGCGGCTTGACCACCAGGCCCATTCGGATGGCCTTCGTGGACACCTTGATCCGCTTCGGGGCCCCGTCGATCACCGCGGTGACCGTCTGCAGGTTCGGCTTGAACTTCCGCTTGGTGCAGGAGGTCATCTTTCGGCCGATGCCGCCGAGGTACTTGGCGCGACCACGGTAGCGCAGGCTGTTGCCGGAACTGGTCTTGGCACCGGTGAAGTAGCAGACGCGTGGCATGGCTGGGCTCGCAGGACCGTCGGGTGTCGGGGAGATTCGAACGAAGCCCCGCAGTATAGCGGGGGCCCGGGAGGGGGCAAGGGGCGGAGGCCCGGGCGACCGGGAGGGATCAGAGCGAGGGACCCGCCATCCTCCCTCCCTCAGCCTCCTTCGCCCCGCTCCGCCGCCCGAAGGGCCTCCAGGCGGGTCCTTGCCTTGACGGTTCGCGGATGGTCGGCCCCGAGCACGGCCTCGAACCGGGCCAGACTCCCCTCGAGCAGCGGCGCGGCCTCGTCAAGTCGGCCCGCTTGTCGGAGACAGTCGCCCGCGTTGTTCTCGATGACGCAGCGGTAGAGCTGGTTCTCCGGCAGATTGGCCTGCGCCTTGGCGACCAGCTCGGAGAAGCGATCGCTCGCCTCGTCGAGCCGTCCGAGGCGCTGGAGCAGGGAGGCCAGGTTGCTCTGGGGGGGATACCACTCCGGGGCGGACGCGTCGAAGATCGTCGAAGCGAGTTCGACCGCATCACGGTACGCCCGCTCCGCCTCTTCGAGTTGACCAAGGTCTTCCAGGAGGTAGGCGTGCATGTTGAGGGCCATGAGCGTCCGCGGATGGCGCGGACCCAGCGAGCGCCGGCAGCTCTGAAGCACTTCCAGCACCAAGGGCTCGGCCTCTCCCAGGCGACCGTTCTCGATGAGGAGGGTGGCGAGGTTCTGGCGAACGGTGTTGGTGCTCGGGTGATCCGTTCCGAGGATGCGACAGCGGGCCGCCAGCGTGTCGCGATAGAGCGGCTCGGCCTCGTCGATCTTCCCGCGCCGCTGGAGCACTGCCGCCAAGGCGTTGCCGGAATAGAGGGTTTGCGGATGGTCGGGCCCGAGCGTGCGGCGCCGGGCCTCGAGGACGGTTCGCGTCAGCTCCTCGGCGCCTTCGTAGTCGCCCTGGATGCGCTTCGTGGTGGCGAGATTGTGCAGGGCGGTCAGCGTGGCGGGATCGTCGGGTCCGAGCACGCGGGTGGCATCGTCGGCCGTGGTTCGGAACATCTCCGCCGCCTCGTCGAGGCGTCCCTGCTCCGTACGCAGCCGCGCCAGGTCGGAGCGAGCCAGGATGAGCGCCGGTTCGTCCTGCGGCGCCTGCGCTTCGAGTCGCTGCACGGCGTCAAAGAGGAGCGATTCCGCCTCGTCGAAGCGGCCCTGGTCCGTGAGCACCATGCCGAGCACCCGATTGGCCGCGATCGTCCTCGGGTCGTCGGGACCGAAGGCCGAGGTCGCCAGCCGTGCCGCCTGTTCGAGCTGGTGCTCCGCCTTCTCGAAGAGACCGAGACCGCGGTAGGTGGCGCCAAGGGTGCCGCGCACCGAAGACTCCACGGAAGGTTGGCCGGGGAACGCGCCGTCCACACCCGCCGCCGCCGCATCGACCACGTCGCGAACCGTCAGGGACTCGCCCAGCGACTGCTCGGGATCGGCGGAGACCAGCATGTTCGAGAGGAACTCGCTCACCGAGCGTGCGATTGCCGCCTCCGCCTCGGCGGCCAGTCGGCGCCGCTCGGACACCCGCTCCGCCTCGACGGCGCGGTCGCGTTGTCCCGACGCCTCCACCGCCTTGGCCGCCATGCCGACCGCGAAGAGCACGACCGCGATCAGCGAGGCCGCACTCACCGCCACCAGCGCCTTGTTGCGCCGGGCCAGACGCAGCAGCGTTTCGCCCGTGGTCTGCGGTCGGGCCAGGATCGGTTCGTCATCGAGCCAGCGCCGGATGTCCGCCGCAAGGTCGGCGGCCGACTGGTAGCGCCGGTCGGGCTCCTTGGCCAACGCCTTGCCGACGATCGTCTCGACGTCGCCGCGCAGCGCCGGAACGAGGCGCCCGAGCGGAGCGGGATCGTCCTGCGTGACCAGACGAACGGCCTCGGCGAGCGTGGTCGAGTCGAGGTCGTGCGGCAAGCGTCCGGCGAGGAGTTCGTACGCGATCACGCCAAGGGCGTAGACGTCGCTTCTCGTGTCAAGCGCGTCGGGATCGCCCGCGATCTGCTCGGGGCTCATGTACGGCAGCGTGCCCACGAACTCGCCCGCCGCGGTCTGTCTTCGGCGGGTCGGATCGTCGTCTACCGCGCGCGACACGCCGAAGTCGAGAATACGCGGCGCATCGTCCGGGTCGACCACGATGTTCGCCGGCTTGAGGTCGCGGTGGATCACACCCTTTCGATGGGCATGCTCGACGGCGTCGGCCACCCGCGCCAGCATGGAGAGAATCGCTCGCGGCTCGGCATGGGACTGCGCCCAGGTGGCCAGGGTAACGCCCGCGACGTACTCCATTGCGACGTACGGCGTGGCGCCTTCGCCGACATCGCACGTGCCCGCGTCGTAGATCCGCGCGATGCCGGGATGCTGCAGCCGCCCGAGGAGCTGCGCCTCGACCTCGAAGCGCCGGAGCATCGCCGGATTGAACCGGTCCGGGCGCATGAGCTTGAGCGCCACCTGACGCCGCGGATGGTCCTGCCAGGCGAGGTAGACGACGCCCATCGCGCCGCCGCCGAGCCGGCGCTCGATGGCGAAGCGTCCGACGCGCCGTGGGGTCCGATGGGGAACCTCGCCTTCGGCGCTCTCCGCGCGCTCGACGGGCGCGCCGGGACGGTTCGCCGGTCCGGT
>JAGQOG010000114.1 GCA_020427695.1 Phycisphaerales bacterium | reverse complement strand
GTGGGCCACGTCGGAAACATCTGAACGCTAGCCGCCCCCCCTACCCCTCCCCCCCCTTCAACAACGCCAGCCGCTTCCCCGCAGCCCGCTTCCCCAGCCCCCGCAACGCCACCAGCTTCGCGAGCTGCGCGGGCCGTGGCCGCGACTTGCCGGTCTCGTAGCTGTAGATCGTCTGCGCGCTGAGGCCGGCGAGCACGCCGTAGTCGGCGGCGGATAGGCCGAGCTTCTCCCGGTGGGACTTGAGACGCGCGGGCGAGAACCGGGCGCCGTCGGCGAGCTTCGGGGAGGGGGACTTCTCGAAGCGCTTCTTCTCCTGCTTCTCGACGAACTGGAGCCTCCGCTCGAGGGACTGGACGGCGCGTTTCAGCTCGGCGATGTCCCGGCGATATGCGGCCGAAGCCGATCGTAGGGAGCCGCTGTCGGCCTTCACTTCCTTGCGGGCGAGTCGTGTGATCTCGGACTTAAGGGCGTCGGTGAGCTTCTTCATCGTGTGAGCTGGTCTCCAGGAGGGGGGGGATTCGAGAAGTCCATAGGACATGGATGAGGATTGAGCGCCGTCGCGGCAAGGGCAGAGCTCTACCGCGTGCGAGCGTGACGGGCTCGGATGGAATGCAACCATCGAACGGATCTTCCTGTCGGACTCCTCGGACCGACACGCGAGGAGGGGACGATGGGTTCATGGGGAGCGGACGTGCGATATGCCTTCCGGGCACTGCGGAAGAGCCCGGGATTCGCGCTGGTGGCGGTGCTTTCCCTGGCGATCGGGATCGGCGCCAACACGGCGATGTTCGGCGTGGTGCGCACGCTCCTGCTGACGCCGCTTCCGGTGGACGCACCGGAGCAGCTCCGCCTGCTCGCCTGGAATCGCGAGGGGGACTTCTCGATCAACCAGTCGGGCACGACGGACTACCGGGACCCGGAGACGGGCGCGTCGCTACGGAGCAGTTTCAGCTATCCGCTCGTTCAGGCCCTCCGCGAGGCGACGCCTCGGGACGTCGATCTGTTCGCGTTCGCGTTCCTGCGCGGCGTGAGCGTGGCGTGGGGTGACCAGCCGGCGTTCGCGGCGGGCGGGGCGCTGGCCGACGCGGGCTACTTCTCGGGTCTGCGTGTGCCGATGGCGCTGGGGCGGGGCATCACGGCGGACGACGACCGGCCGGGCGCGCCGTTGGTGGCGGTGTTGAGCCACGCGTTCTGGATGCGCGCGTTCGGGGGCGATCCCTCGGTGGTGGGCCGGAGCGTGCGCGTGAACGGCGTGCCGGCCGAGGTGGTGGGCGTGACCGGGCCCGGCTTCAAGGGCCTGTCGCTCGGGGGATTCTTCCCACAGACGGAACTGACGGTGCCGGTCTCGGCGCAGCCGAGCGTGTACGCCGCGCTCACGGACTCCGAGTCGGCCTTCGGAGAGGACGGCCTGTTCTGGCTCCGTCTGATGGCCCGCGTGCCGGACGCGGCGACGGAGGCGCGTGCGGCCCAGGCATGGGACGCGACGTTCCGCTCGACGCCTTCGCCGCTGGTGGCCGAGGACGGATTCTCGCCGTTCCTCCGGTTGGTCGACGGCGCCCACGGCGCGCAGCCGGTCCGCGACACCACGGCACGCCTGCTCTGGTTCCTGTTCGGCGTGGTGGGCATCGTGCTCCTGATCGCGTGCGTGAACCTGGCCAGCCTGATGTTG
>JAGQOG010000113.1 GCA_020427695.1 Phycisphaerales bacterium | reverse complement strand
GTCGATCTGCGCACGGTTCGGCGCCTGCTCCTCCAGGCACAGCCGGCGCACCTCCAGCTCGCCATGGGATCGGAGCTGGGTGAGGACCAGCTCCGCGAAGCGCGGGCAACGATGATCCGGGACGCGTTGGCCTGAGCACGATCGGGTGCCACGGCCTTCCAGGCCGTGCGAAGTGGATCAGGCACCCGACACACGGCCAACATGGCCGTGGCACCCAACGCCGTGAGCGAGTCGTGCCCGATTGGCCGAAGATGGAAGAAGAAAAACCTCCTGTGCCGATGGTCCGTTGTCACGCGTGACCACACCAGCAAGGAGGCTCAAATGCGACTTCGCGTTTGCGGCGGCAAGGACGCCGCCAGTGGTCATCGTCACGCGCTGCTCGATCTCTTGACTTCTCTCCTCCCCGACCTTCCGGCGCCGCCCCGCGACGGGCGGCGGAAGTGGGATCCCGCCTCGGTCCTCGCCGCCGGCGTCCTGATGGTGCTGGACGAGGCGCGGTCGCTGACCGTCGCCTTCGAGAGGGTGCTGGAGCTGCTGGACCGCGAGCGCCTGGGCCCGAAGGTGGGCCGCACGTACCAGGGCCTGGTGAAGGCGGCGCGGCGGATCGGCCCCCGCGAGGCGGGCAAGGTCCGCCTCGCCATGCAGCGGGCGGTGCGGGCGGTGGCGGGCGCGGACTGGACCGTGGAGGGATGGGTTCCGCTGGCGGCGGACGGGTCGAACTTCGACTGTCCGCGGACGGCGGCGAACGTGGCGCGACTGGGACGCAACGGGGACGCCCGCAACGGGCCGCCGCAGCAGGGCGTGCTGGCGCTGTGGCACGTGGGGGCGCAGCTGCCGTGGGCCTCCCGGGTGGCGCCGTCGCGGGTGCCGGAGCGGACGCGGTTGCGGAGGCTGCTCGGGCAGCTTCCCGAACGGACGCTGCTGGTGATGGACGCGGGGTTCGCGGGATACGGGATGCTGCGGCACCTGCACCGGCGCGGAATCGCGTTCCTGGTGCGGGGGGGCGGAAACGTGCGCCTGCTGGAGAGGCTGGGATGGCGCGTGCGCGAGAGCCGCGACACGGTGTACCTGTGGCCGGCGGCGCACCGCGACCGCGCGCCGCTGGTGCTGCGGAGGATCGTGGTGTGCGGGAAGCACGGGCTCATGTGTCTGCTCACGAACGTGCTGAATCCGAGCCGGCTCTCGCGGCGTGCGGCGAGGCGCCTGTACCGGATGCGGTGGGGCGTGGAGACGATGTACCGGGGACTGAAGCAGACGATGGCGAGGCGGAAGATGCGGGCGGCGTCGCCGGAGTGCGCGCGGCTGGAGCTGGAGGCGACGCTGCTGGCGTCGGCGCTCCTGGGGCTGATGTCGGCGCAGGCGCTGCGTTCGAGGCGGATGAGGCCGTCGATGCGCTCGGTGGCGGCGGGCCTCGACGCGGTGCGCTGGGCGATGCGCCACCGGCCGGACCTGCGCACGCTGCGACGAAGGCTGGCGACGCCGAAGGACACGCGCCGCCGCCGGGGCCGGCGGCACAATCCGGACTGGCCGCACAAGAAGAACGATCCCAGGCCCGGGATGCCCAGGACGAGGCCTGCCACACCGAAGGAACGCAGGGCCGCGGCCGCCATCGCACCGGATTAGTTCACGGCGTTGGGTGCCACGGCCATCCTGGCCGTGTGAAGCGCAACAGACATCCATCACGGCCAGGATGGCCGTGGCACCCGACATGTACGGCCAGGCTGGGCGCGGTACCCGATGCGCACGGCCAGGATGGCCGTGGCACCCGATGTGTGCACGTCCGGACCCGCGGAGTCGTTTCCTTCGGGCCCAACGCCCGCCCAGCGCTCGCTGTCCCCCAACACAAGGTATCCTCTTCCTTTCCCATGGACCGCTTCACCTACGCCGACGGCAAGCTCGCGTGCGAATCGCTGCCCCTCTCGAAGGTGGCGGAGCAGATCGGCACGCCGTGCTACGTGTACAGCCGCGCCACGATCGAAGAGCACTACCGCCGGCTGGTCGAAGCGTTCAGGCCCCTCGACCCGCTGGTGTGCTATTCGATCAAGAGCTGCGGCAACCTCTCGATCTGCCGGCTGCTCGGCGAGCTCGGGGCCGGCATGGATGTCGTGAGCGGCGGCGAGCTGTTCCGCGCCCTCGCGGCGGGCGTGCCCGCGTCGAAGTGCGTGTTCGCCGGCGTGGGCAAGACCGACGCGGAGATCGAACAGGCGATCAAGGCGGACATCGGCCTGCTCAACATCGAGTCGGAGGCGGAGTTCGAGAACCTCGGGCGCATCGCGCAGAAGCTCGACAAGACCGTGCGCGGGGCGCTGCGCGTCAATCCCGACGTCGATCCGAAGACGCATCTCTACACGACGACGGGCAAGCGCGAAACGAAGTTCGGCGTGGACATCGAGCGGGCCCGCAACTTCTTCGTCGAGTACGGGCAGGATCCGCAGTGCCGTCTCACCGGACTCCACCTCCACATCGGCTCGCCCGTCTACACGACGCAGCCGTACGTCGATGCGGTCAAGAAGACGCTCGCCCTGATCGACGATCTGGCGCTGCTGGGGCACAAGGTGTCGGTGCTCGACCTTGGAGGCGGATTCGGGGCCGACTACGAGAGCGAGCAGTCGCTGTTGGCGGCGGACTACGCGGAGGCCATCGTGCCGCTGCTCCAGGATCGGGTGGCCAAGGGACTGAAGATCATCCTCGAGCCCGGGCGAACGATCGTCGCCAACGCCGGCGTGCTCCTGACCCGGGTGCTCTACGTCAAGAAGTCCGGCGACAAGACCTTCGCCATCTGCGACGCCGGCATGAACACGCTCCTCCGGCCTTCGCACTACAACGCCTTCCACTTCATATGGCCGTGCGAACCCGAGCCGCCGTTCGTTCCGACGAAACGGGCCAAGAGCATGGACATGCCGGGACTCGTGCCGATCGACGTGGTCGGACCGATCTGCGAATCGGGCGACTTCCTGGCGGTGGACCGGCCGTTGCCGCCGTTGAAGCGCGGCGACCTGCTGTGCGTCTTCACCGCCGGCGCCTACGGCATGAGCATGGCCAGCCGCTACAACTCCCAGCCGCTGCCGGCGGAGGTGCTGGTGGCGGGCGAGAAGATGGACGTGATCCGGCGCCGCGAGACCTACGAGGATCTCGTGGCCCACGAGCGTTGAGTCGTCGGTCGCGGAACCCCACGGAGCGGAAGCATGATCTCGCGCGAGCCGGATGGCGTGTGGCTGACCCTCAAGGAGGTGATCGCCTTCGGACACGAGGAGGTCTTCGCATGCCTGACGACCGAGGGCGGCCTGATGCGCTGGTTCGCGGTGCAGGCCGAAGTGGACCTGCGGCAAGGGGGGCTGATCAAGTTCGGGTGGGACCGCAAGTTCACGAAGACGACGACGGTGGCGATCCTCGACTACGACCCGGGCGGGCGCATCGTGTGGGACTGGCACCCCTCCTACGACGACGTGCATGCGCCCGTCTACTGGACGGTCACGCCCGAGGTCGAGTCCGGTTCGAAGGTGATCCTGCGACAGGGTCCGTTCGAGGAGAGCGTGGACAGTCTCATGGTGCTCGCCGAAGAGGCGGAGACGTGGCGGTGGTACCTGTGCAACCTGCGCTGCGTGCTGGAATCCAAGCACGACATGCGGGCGGTCCGGCCGCTGTAGGGTGTTCGATCGCGGGAGTCTCGCGGCAAGTCGCGGGAACGGAGACCATGCTTCTCTACTGCTCCGATCTGATCTTTCAGACCAAGATCGCATCGACCGCCGGTGCGCTGGGCGGCGCCGTGCGCGTCGTGCGAAGCGTCGATCGACTCCGGGAAGCGCTGACATCCGCCGGCGCCGCGATGGTGATCGTCGATCTGGACGCGGAAGACGCGGTCGAGGCCGTCGAGGCGGCCGCGTCCGCCTCGCCGCAGCCGCGTGTGGTGGCGTTCGTCTCCCATGTCCACGCCGAACTCGCCCAAGCGGCCCGTGCCGCCGGCGCGAACGAGGTGTTGGCCCGCTCAGCCTTCGTCGCCCGACTTCCCTCCCTGGTGGCACCGGCCTGACG
>JAGQOG010000112.1 GCA_020427695.1 Phycisphaerales bacterium | reverse complement strand
GCAAGAAGATCCGCATGCGCGACGGCGTGGAGGCGCTGCGGGTCATGGTCCGCGAGTGGCGACGCCGCCCGGAGAGCAGTCGATGAGCACGCCACGCCCCCGCCCCCACGAGATCGTGCCTCCCGCGCAGGCCGTTCCGCGGCACGAACGGAGCGCGGCCGAGGACGCGGACATCAGCGTCGCCGTTCCGCGACTGCGGCGCATCCTGGTGCAGGTCGTCGGATTCGCGGTGGGCATCGGGCTCGTCGTGTGGTGCGTGCGCCGCGCGGCCAGCGGCGGGAACTGGGAAACGATCCTGCACGCCTCGGCGTGGCAGATCTCCGGACTCCTGGGCTTCACGATCCTGAGCCTCGTCATGGCCGGAACCGCGTTCTGGGTGGCGATCCAGCCCGTTCGCCAACTGCGATGGCGCGAGCTCCAGGGACTCAACTTCGTCGCGAGCCTCTTCAACTACGCCCCCGTGCGCCTCGGACTCGTGACCCGAGTGGTGTGGCACCTGCGGGTGGATCGCATCGCCCCCCTCATGGTGGTGGGCTGGTTCGGCTCGATGGGCCTCGTGATGGGCGTGGTGCTCGGGTCCGCCGCCACGGCGACGCTGGTGCACCCGCGCCTCGACGCCGTGTGGGCGGGCCTTCTCCTTGTCCTGCTGCTCACCGGCGGAATGCTCCTGCGGGTGATGGTGCAGATGCCCCTGGCCCGCACGATCACCCGACGCCTGCACGGGATGGAACGCCTGATCCTCGACCACCGGGCGCTGTGGGGCGGCGTCGCGATTCGCGTCCTCGACCTCACCGCGTTCACGGGACGCATGGCGTGCGCCGCGAGCATCTGCGGCATCACGCTCTCACTCTCCGATGTGCTCCTCCTCGCCCTCTCGGCGCAGCTCATCAGCCTGAGTCCCTTCGGTCGCGTGGGATTCCGCGAGGCGGCGGTCGCGTTCGTCGCCTCGCGCCTGAGCGGCGGTCCGGGCGTCGACGTGGAATCCGTCTTCGCCCAACTCGCATTGGTGGACAGCGCCGGCGAGGTGCTGGTGATCGTGCCGCTCGGCGTGCTGGCCCTCCCGTGGCTGTTCGCGGGGCTGAAGCGGGCGAAGACGGGTGGCGCCGGCGTTGCCGGCGAGCGCTAAGGACAGGCGGCGGTCGCCGCCTGGTTCTTTCGCGGGCCGACCCGGCTGCGCCGGGAATCGACCCGCAGGAGAACTGGAGGACAACCACGTTCTGCACGACGTGCGCGGGTGCCATGTGCCACCGATTGGCCGTGTGTGCGGCCAGTCGGTGCGGCGTCGAACGTTCGACATCGAGCGCCTCGACGTGGACTTGCGCACTGACTGCCCCCACACCGGGGCAATCAGTGGCACACGGCCACCGCCCGCCGACCTCAGCGCCAGCCGGCGAAGCCGACGCAAAACGGCACGTGCCTCGCCATCCGCCGCAATCCGTCCGTGCGCACCAGATAGGTCAACCGCCACCGTTCCCCGGCGCTTCCGAGCCAGGCGGCCCGCCCGCTGTGCCGATCGATCCGACCCAGCGCTGCCTGCACGTCCGCCAGCTCGATGCGGCCACGTCCCGCCCCCACCGCGTACAGGCGCGACAACCACGACGTCGCGCTCGCGTTCAACGCGATCGCCGCCACGCCGTGGGCCAGCGGCCATCCGTAGTAGCCGCCGCCAAAGAAGCGCCCTCCCAGGATCGTGGCCCGCACGTAGCGGGTCAGGAGATCCGCGACCGCCTCCGCGTCGGCGCCATCCGCCGCCGCGCCTGCCTGGGCGACCGCCGCGAAGGTCGCGCCGTTCGGCCCGGCGTCGCCGATCGACGGCACCGTTCCGCGCCCCCGCGCGAACCGCCGGCTCGTCCGCAACTGTTCGAGAACGATCCGCCAGCGCGCCCGCCGCACGACCTCCGCCAAACGCAGGTCCTCTGTTCGGGCGTGGACCGCCTGGCGCAGAAGCCGCCAGTGCCGCGACGCCGGCGGTTCGGTTGGAAGATGCTCGAGTTCGTCGGGCAGGGCCATCGCGAGCGTCGAGAGAAGTTCGACAAATCGCTCCTCACGAACCCGGTCGAGCCGGGCCGACCACAACGATTGCGCCAACCAGGCAAGGCCCTCGAGGCGAACATCGATCGGCACCTCCGCTCGCGCCATCCAGCCGTCGAGCACCGCGACCAGCGCGGCGGCCTCCGCGTCCGAGGCGCGCAGCCGAGGAGTCAACAGCGGCGGTCGTCCCGTCGGGGCGGCCTCGGGGACGAGCGCCGCCAGGCGGGCGATGTCGGGGACGTGGCTTGACAGCGCGGCCCCCTTGTTCTCGAGCACGCTTTGACAGGCGAAGTTCAGCCCCACCGCCACGCCCCGTTCGGCCGGGGCCAGGCTGAAGGGGAACATCTGGCACGCCAGCGGCTTCGCCTCCAGCCCGTACTCGGCGTGGATGCGACAGCGACCGCCCTCCTGCAGGAAGATGCAGGCGCCGTCGGAGCGTTGGCGCAAGTATGTTCGTTCCCGGAACGTCACCGTGACCGGCTCGCCCAACCGACGCTGCCACTCCTGCGCCTCGAGCTTGTCGAGATCCTCGGGCCGGAGTTGGACGGTGAAGTCGCGGCAGCAGTTGCCACAGCCGTGGCAGGAGTAGCGCTGCGCGGGCAGGCGTGGGAGCAGGATGGGAAGGCTCACGGGCATCCGGGGCGGGAACTGGTCCGCGCGCGGGCTACAGCGTGTCGGGGGTGATCCCGCAGCTCTCCAGGAACTTGCGCACCTCGACCATGGTCGTCCGGTTGAGGCTGTGGTCCGCGTGGTGCAGGTACATCGTGTGGCCGGCGAGCGTCACCGCGACCTTGGACTTCGGATGCTCCTCGATCGTGGCGCCAAGCCGTCCCAACATGCTGACCACGTCCTTGTACGCAACGTTCATCGGAACCGGATGCGCCCAGAAGTCGGAAAGGAGCTTCTTGTCGTGCTTGTGGCTCATGGTTGCTGGCGGGAGGTCGAAGGGATGCGGGAGGCGGCCAAGGCCGCAAGGTGTGGAAACATGAGGCGCAGGGCAGCTCCTCGGTGGGATCGGGCGTTCTTCTCTGCGGGCGGGAGTTCGGCACTCGTGCGGCCCAAGTCGGGCACCACGAGAAGCGGATCGTAGCCGAAGCCGTTCGTGCCGCGCGGCTCGCGGGCCACACGCCCTTCGAAGACGCCGCGGGTCTCCGCGAGCACACGTCCGTCGGGAGCGGCCAGGCACATGGCGCAGACGAAGCGCGCCGTCCGCCGTCCGTCGGGCACATCCCGCAATGCGGCGAGGAGCTTCGTGTTGTTCGCCTCGTCGCGTTCGCGTCGCGTGTCGCCGATGCCGGCGTACCGCGCCGAGTGCACGCCCGGCGCTCCGTCGAGGGCGTCCACCTCGAGCCCGGAGTCGTCGGCCAAGCACGGCCAACCCGTTTCCGAGGCGTACGCGGCAGCCTTGATCCGGGCGTTGGCGGCGAAGGTCGCACCGTTCTCCTCCGGTTCCGGGAGCGCACGTCCGACGGCGTCCAGCCCGACGATCTCAAGACCGGCGGCGTGCGCCATGGCCCGGACCTCGTCCAGCTTGTGGGGATTCGTGGTGGCCAGGAGGAGGGGCATGGAACGGCTCCAACGCGCCGGACCGATCGCCCGTCCGCGTCCGCCGATCCTATCACCAACGGTGTATCCTCGGTCCGTGCCCCTCTCCGAGCAGGACCTGCTGCACGGCCTGGCGACGGCGTCGGCGTACCCCCATCCGGTGGACGCCGTCGAAGTCGTGCGCACGCACATCTCGCTCGTCTTCCTCGCGGGCACGCGGGCGTACAAGGTGAAGCGGTCGCTCGATCTCGGGTTCATCGACAGCACCTCCGCCGAACGTCGGCGCCGGCTTTGCGAGGAGGAGATCCGGCTGAACCGGCGCTTGGCGCCGGAGGTGTACCTCGGGGTGGTGCCCATTGTTCGCCGTCCCGATGGAGCGCTTCGGGTGGACGCCGACGGCGAGCCGTTGGAGTGGGCAGTGTGCATGCGCCGGCTCCCCGCCGCCGGCATGCTCGATCGGCTGTTGGACCGCGGAGAGGTCGATCACGCCCGCCTCGATGGGCTTGTCGATGTCCTTGTGCGCTTCCACGGGTTGTGTGCCACCGGGCCCGGCGTGGACGAATACGGCACGCCGGAGGCCGTGCGCCGCAAGGTCCTCGGGAACCTCGATCAGTTGGAGGCGGTCGACGAGGAGGAGTCGATCGGACACCTCGCCGCTCCCCTGGTGGAACACCTCCGGCGCTGGACCGAGGCGTTCATTCGGCCGAACGAGGCGATGTTGCGGGAGCGGGTGGTCCAGGGGCGCATCCGCGAGGGTCACGGCGATCTGCACGCCGGGAACATCTGCCTCGTCGACGAACAGTGGATCGTGTACGACTGCATCGAGTTCCGCAAGGACTTCCGATGCCTGGACGTTGCCGCCGAGCTCGCGTTCCTGGCCATGGACTTCGCGGCCCACGGGTTCCCCGCCGCCGGCCGACACATCCTGCTCCGATACAGCGCGGTCGCCGAGGATCCCGCCCTGCCCGACCTGTACCCGCTGTACGCGGCGCACTACGCGGCCGTCCGCGCCAAGGTAGCCGCGCTCCAGGCCGAGACCGCCATGCCCGACAGCGACGAACGGCGTGCGGCGTCGCGGCGATTCTGCCGCAGCCTCTGTCTCGCCGTGGGCCAGACGCTCCCGCCCACCGTCGTCGTCATGTGCGGTCTCCCCGGAACGGGGAAGAGCGTCGCGGCGCGTGCCGTCGCCAACGCCCTTGGCGCCACGGTGATCCAAAGCGACGTCGTGCGCAAGCGCTTGGCGGGACTGGCCCCCAGCGATCGGCGCGGGAGCGCACCGGGGAGCGAGCTCTACGGCGACGCCATGAGTCGGCGAACGCTCGACGAAATGCAGCGCCTGGCGAAGGAGGCGCTGACCCAGGGCCGATCCGTGGTGCTCGACGCGACGCATGCCGCGCGGGTGTGGCGCGAGGCGGCCGCAGCGACCGCCCGCACCGCGGGGATCGGTGCGTGGCTGGTCTGGCTCGATCCGCCCGCGGCGACCGTCCGACCGCGGCTGGTCGCGCGCGAAGCCGATTCCGCGGAACCGTCCGATGCCGGCGTCGCCGTCTTCGAGGCGGCGCGGACGCGCTTCGAACGGCCCGACGAGTGGCCGTTCGACCGCCTGGTGGTGGTTGCCGATGCGCCGGCGCCGGAGCGGATCGCCGAGCGACTGCTGGTCGCCGTGACCTCGACCGGGTGCCGGGCCTCGCCCGAACAGTGACGCCGGCCGACCGCGGCGCCTGGCGGCCGCGCATTCGTGCCGCCGAGGCCGAGCTGTCCGCTCACGTCTGAATGACGCCCGTTCGGAACGGTTCGGCGATCGGCGCCTGGGCCGCGATGCGCAACGCCATGGCCAGTTCGGCGCGGGTGCGCTCGGGATCGATGATTCGGTCCAGCCAACCGCGGGCGGCGCCGTAGCGCACGTCCTGCTGCTCGTCGTAGCTCGCGGTCACGGCATCGAGGAGCTCCTTGCGCATCGCCTCGTCGATGCGTTCGCCCTTGCGCTCCCGGGCCGCCAGGTCAATCTGGAGGAGCGTGCCCGCCGCCTGCGCAGCGCCCATCACCGAACACTTGGCACCGGGCCACGCGAGCGTGAACAGCGGATCGAAGGCGCGGCCGCACATCGCGTAGTTCCCCGCCCCGTAGCTGCCCCCGACGATCAGGGCGATCTTCGGAACCACGCAATTGCTCATCGCGTTCACCATCTTGGCGCCGGCGCGGATGATCCCCCCCTGCTCGCTGTCGCGGCCGACCATGAACCCGGTCGTGTCGTGGACGAACACGATCGGCACCCGGTTCTGGTTGCAGGCCATGATGAACCGGGCGGCCTTGTCGGCGCTGTCGTCGTAGATGACGGCGGGCATGTTCGCCGCGGACGACGGCCCAGCCTTCCCGCCCGGCATCTTTCTCGGCGTCAGCCGACGCTGGTTGGCGACAATGCCGCATGGGAAGCCGTCGATCCGGGCGTCCGCGCAGACGAGTGAGCGGCCGAACTCGCCGCGATACTCGTGGAAGCTTCCGTCGTCCACGATGCAGGCCAGGAGTTCGACCATGTCGTACTGCTGGCCCGGCACGTTGGTGAAGATGTCGAAGACCTCGTCGGGCTTCCGGCGCGGCGGCGCGACCGGAAAGGGCGCCGTTGCCGCGGGCGGCGCCGAGCGGATGCCCTCCACGATCCCCCGCAGCCGCTCGATGCACGCGGCATCGTCCTTCTCCCGATAGTCGATCGTGCCGGAAATCTCGGCGTGCATGGCGGCGCCGCCGAGCTCCTCGCTGGTGACTTCCTGACCGATCGCCGCCTTGACCAGCGCCGGCCCCGCCAGGTAAAGCCCGCTTCCCTCGGTCATGAGCAGCTTGTCGCACAACACCGGGAGGTAGCCGCCACCTGCGACGCAGTTGCCCATGATCGCCGCCACTTGGGGGATCCCCTCCGCGGAGAGGACGGCGTTGTTGCGGAAGATCCGGCCGAAGTCGTCGGTGTCGGGAAACACGTCCTCCTGCAACGGCAGGAAGACCCCCGCCGAGTCCACCAGGTAGAGAAGCGGCAGGCGTGCCCGTTCCGCGATCATCTGGGCGCGGATGATCTTCTTGCACGTCATCGGGAAGAACGCGCCGGCCTTCACCGTCGCGTCGTTGGCGATCACCATGCACATCCGCCCGTCCACGCACCCGATCGTCGTCACCACGCCGGCGGCCGGAGCGCCGCCGTACTCGCGATACATGTTCCAAGCGGAGAACAGTCCGCATTCGAAGGTCGCCGCGCCGCGATCGAGGAGCAGATCGATCCGCTCCCGCGCCGTGAGACGGCCATGCCGGTGCTGCCGCTCGATGCCCTTGGCACCGCCGCCCAGGCGGATCTGCTCCGCCAAGCGGCGAAACTCGTCGGTGGCGGCGCGAAGGCCGGTGGCGGAGGGAGAGGCGGCGCCTCGATTCTGGGCGGAGGACTTGGTGGAAGACATGGGTTCGGGTCCAACGGGGGCCGAGCGCACGCCGGCCCCGGCAGCGGGCCAGCATACGCCGAACCGGAATCGTCCGCCCGCGGCCGATCGACCTGCCCAACGTTCCACCGCCGATTCCGAGTGGGCGCGACGATGGAGCCGGACACGGCGGGCGCCGCTTGACAATCGACTCCCTTCCCAGCAGGCTTGTGGTGCCGCCGCGCGGCAGTGCCGTCGCTGCGAATCGCATCCCCAGGAGGCGTTCCCATGCTTGGTGCCCTCACGATGGCCCGGCTGCTCGGCAAGATGAAGGAGGTGCGCGCCTCCGACCTCCACATCAAGGTGGGATCCCCCCCCGTGCTCCGAGTGGCAGCGGTGCTCCACAAGATCGAAACCCCGGCCCTGACCGGCGACGACACCAAGCAACTCCTCTCCGCCATCATCCCGCCCCACCTGGCGGAACCGCTCGAGACCCGTGGCGGCATCGACTTCTCGCACACCGAGGCCGAAGGGGAGCGCTTCCGCTGCAGCATCTTCCACGCCGGCGGCGGCCTTCACGCGGCGATCCGGCGCGTGAACCCGCAGATCCCGAGCTTCGAGGACCTGCATCTGCCGCCGATCTACAAGAAGCTTGCGCACAACGTGCACGAGGGACTCATCGTCGTCTGCGGCGTGACCGGCTCCGGAAAGAGCTCGACGTTGGCGGCGATCATCGACCACATCAACACCGGCACCGCCGCCAACATCATCACGATCGAGGATCCGGTCGAGTACCTGTTCCTGCCCAAGCAGGGCATCGTGAGCCAGCGCGAGGTGGGACTGGACGTGGGCGACTTCGCCACCGCCCTTCGGGCCGCGGTCCGCCAGGATCCGGACGTGATCATGATCGGCGAGATGCGCGACAAGGAGACGATGCTGGCGGGCCTGATGGCCGCCGAGACGGGCCACCTCGTGTTCGTCACGCTCCACACCGCGGACACGATGCACAGCTTCGCCCGCATCCTCGAGTTCTTCCCCAGCCACGAGCACGACTTCATCCGATCCAGCATGGCCGTCGGCTTGAAGGCGGTCATGGCCCAACGCCTGCTTCCCTGCATCAAGCCGGAGGTGCGGGTGGTGCCCGCCACGGAAGTGCTGCTCAACACCCCGATCGTGGCCGACCGCATCCGCGAGGGCGGCGACGAGGACATGCCGGCAATCATCGCCAGCAGCCAGTCGGAAGGGATGCACAGCTTCACCGACAGCCTGGTCAGGCTGATCCAAACGGAGTACGTCGATCTGCGGGTTGCCGAGCAGTACGCGCCGAACCGCGACGCCCTCGTCAGCCGGATCCGCGGCGTCGAACTCCCCGCTGACAAGCTGGTGAGTCGGGTCAAGGGCAACCGCTAGCAGCCCGTTGAAGAAGTCATCCTGGCTACGAGCGGCCCTCGCGACCCATGCCGGCGTCGCCGCGGCTCGCGGTATCTCCGGGGATAACGCAGCGCCACGGCTCCTTGGCCTGGGCCGCGATGCCGCG
>JAGQOG010000111.1 GCA_020427695.1 Phycisphaerales bacterium | reverse complement strand
GTCGTGCGCCGGGCGTGCCGTGCGACCGACTCTATACTTCGTCACCGATGCCACCTCGCCCCTCCGCCCTTGCCTCCGCGCGGCGCGCCCTGCTCGCCCTGGTTCCGGCCGCGCTGGTCGGGCTCGGGACGGCGAACGCCATCGGGGTGGCCCAGGAGTCGGCCCGCCCGGCCGCGGCGTCCGCCCCGGCCTTCCGCCAGGCGAATCGGGTGGCCGTGCTCCCCGTGAGCGGCGAGATCGACCAGATCACGCTTCGTTCGCTCGAGCGCCGCCTCGAACGCGTGCGGCAGGAGGGCTTCGGGGCCGTGGTCCTCCAGATCGACACGCCGGGCGGCGACGCCCGCGTGACCCTGGACATCTGCCATCTCCTGAAGAACGACTTCCCCGCCAACACCATCGCGTGGGTCGATCCCATGGCGTTCTCCGCCGGCACGTTCATGAGCCTCGCCTGTCGCGAGATCGTCATGAGTCCGCACGCCAAGATGGGCGACGCGGCGCCGATCAACCTCCTGGGACCCATTCCGCCCACGGAACGGGCGAAGATCGAGGCTCCGTTCCTCTCCGAGGTCGTTGACTCGGCCCGGCGCAACCACTACGACGAACAGCTCTCCCGGGCCTTCGTCACGCTGACTCCGGGGCTGTGGCTGCTCGAGAACGTCCGGACGAAGGCCCGCGTGGTCGTCGATCCGACGGAGTACCGCGCCGTCATGGGCACGGAGCCTCCCACGACAGGCACCACGCCCGCGGGTGGCGCGCAGGGCGCTGCACAGGACTTCCGGCCGATGATCATGGAGATCATCAAGCCCGATCGTCGACGAAGCGGGACCGAGCTCACCAAGGAGGAGCTCGCCGCCGAGGTCGAGTTCGAGCAGCAGCTCCCTCCCACCCGGGCGCCGCTCACCGAAGCGGATCGCGGCGAATGGACCGTGGTGATGCAGGTGGTGATGCCCGACACCCTCCTGACGCTCACAACGGAGGAGGCTCGCTTCTTCGGCTTTTCGCAAGCGACGATCGCGAGCGACGACGAGCTCAAGTCGTTTCTCGGCGCCTCCGAACTGGTGCGCATCGACGAGAGCTGGTCGGAGGCGATGGTGCGTTTTCTCGTGAGCCTCCCGGTCCGCGTGATCCTGATCGCCGTGTTCCTGGTGGCGCTTTTCCTCGACCTCGCCAGTCCCGGCGTGGGCGTGTTCGGCGCCACCGCCGCGGTCGCTCTCCTGATGCTGATCGGCGCGCCCGCTCTCGCCGGGATGGCCCAGTGGTGGGAGATCCTGCTGATCCTCGTCGGGCTCGCCCTCCTCGGGGCCGAGTTCTTCGTGATACCGGGATTCGGCATCGCCGGCGTGCTTGGTGCGCTGTGTCTCCTCGTCGGACTCGTCGGGACGTTCGTGTCCAGCGACCTGACCAGCCCCGCCAGCCGCGACAGCCTGTGGACCGGACTGGCCGCCACGATGGGCGCGTTCTTCGCCGCCGGGGTCGCGATTTGGCTCATCTCCCGGCAGATCGAGTCGATGCCCCTCTTCCGAAAGTTCATTCTCAACGCGGAGCTCGGACGTCCGCTCTCGGCCCCGGCCGCCGCCCCCGGACTTCTGTCCTCCATGGGCGCCTCCCAGAGGGCCCTCCAACCAGGCGACATCGGGACCGCGGCCACCGATCTTCGACCGACGGGCCGAGGCGAATTCGGCGGCCGCATCGTCGACGTGCAGTCCGCGGTCGGCTACATCGAGCGCGGCACGCCGATCCGCGTGTTGTCGGTTGACCGTCTATCGATCGAGGTCGAGGAAGCCCGTTGATGATGACCCTGATGCTGGCGCAGACCACCGCCCAAGCCGGCGGTGACGGAACCTACCTTCTCTGGGGCCTGCTTCTGGCGTTGGCCGCGGTCGGACTCTTCGTGCTCGAGCTGTTCGTGCCCACCGGCGGCGTCCTCGGGCTGCTGGTGGCCGCCGCGGTGATCGCCTCCGTCGTGTGCTTTTTCCGCTACGACCGGACGATGGGGTTCGTGGCCATCGGCGGATACTGCCTTCTGGGTCCGATCGCGATCGTCTACGCCATCCGGTGGTGGACGAACTCGTGGATCGGTCGGCGCATGATCCTCGGTGGCAACGATCCGAGCCTGAACATGCCTGAGGAGGAGGCGGCGCATCTCTCCGAGGAGGCCCGCGCCGCCCGCCTGGCTGCGCTCGACGGACTCGTCGGTGCGCAAGGGCGCGCCGAGACCACGTTGCGCCCCGTCGGCTTCGTGTCCATCCAGGGACGGCGCATCGACGCGATGGCGGAGAGCGGGTACATCGAAGCCGGGCGCCTCGTCGAGGTGATCGAGATCTGCGACAACCAGGTGAAGGTCCGGACCGTCGCGTAGCTACGTTCGCTGGGTGCAGCGGTCCGTCCCTCGCCCCGGTTCCGGGCACGCGGTGGTGTACACTACCGCTGACCCGTTCGAAAGGCTCCACTCATGAACACCTCCCCGCTGCTCCTGGCCGTCGACTACACCTGGATCGTCTGGGGTGTGGTCGGCCTCATTGGCCTGATCATCGTCTTCTTCCTGGGCCAGTACCTCCAGCTCTGGGTCCAGGCGCTCGTGTCCGGCGCCAAGGTCGGACTGGTGGACCTCGTGATGATGCGGCTGCGAAAGGTGCGGCCGGACGTGATCGTGCTCAACCGCATCTCCGCCAAGAAGGCCGGTCTCGAGATTCCCACCGACCTGCTCGAGGCGCACTACCTCGCGGGCGGAAACGTCTCGCGGGTGGTCCGGGCCATGATCGCGGCGGACAAGGCGAAGATCGATCTCCCCTGGGATCGCGCAACCGCGATCGATCTGGCGGGCCGCGACATCCTCGACGCGGTCAAGACCTCCGTCGATCCGAAGGTGATCGACTGTCCCAGCGTGTCGTCCGGCAAGACCACGATCGACGCGGTGGCCCAGGACGGCATCCAGCTCAAGGCGAAGGCCCGTGTGACCGTGCGCACCAACATCGCCCGGCTCGTGGGTGGCGCCACGGAAGAGACGATCATCGCCCGCGTCGGCGAGGGCATCATCTCCACGATCGGCTCCGCCAGCAGCCACAAGGCGGTGCTTGAGAACCCGGACAAGATCTCCAAGACCGTCCTGGCCAAGGGCCTCGACTCCGGCACCGCCTTCGAAATCCTCTCGATCGACATCGCGGATGTGGACGTCGGCGACAACATCGGCGCGCACCTCCAGGCCGATCAGGCCGAAGCCGACACCAAGCGGTTCCAGGCCGAGGCGGAGAAGCGCCGCGCGATGGCGGTGGCCTTGGAGGCGGAGTACCAGGCCGAGGTGCAGAAGAACCGGGCGCTGGTCGTCCAGGCCGAGGCGGAAATCCCGAAGGCGATGGCGGAGGCGTTCCGCGGCGGCAACCTCGGGGTGATGGACTACTACCGGATGCGCAACGTGATGGCCGACACGCGCATGCGCGAGTCGATCAGCGGCGAGCCGCCGAGCAAGACCTAGTCCCGATCGACGGCGAGGGCCGGGGGTCCTCGGTGCCGGGACCGACGAAGGATGGCGCCAAGGGACGACGGGGCCGCCGTCCCACGCCGTCGGCGGCGGGGCGTGACCGGCTCGCCAGACCGACATGCCCACGCTCCACGTCGTCATCCCGTTCTACAACGAGCAGACGACGCTCGAGCCTTGCCTCGTCCGCGTGCTGGAGACAACGCTCCCCGCGGGCTGGTCGCGACGCGTGGTGCTGGTGGACGACCACTCGGAAGCGGGACCGGCGGAGGCGGCCCGACGGCTCTGCCGCGATCTGGCCGATCGCGGCGCGCCTCTCCAACTGCTCCGGCACGAGGTCAACCGCGGAAAGGGCGCCGCGGTGCGCACGGGATTCGATGCCGTTCTCGCCGATTCCGATCGCGACACCAGCGACGAGGACGCCTCCACCGGCGCGGTCATCATCCAGGACGCCGACTTGGAGTACGACCCCGACGACTACGCCTGCCTCTTGCAACCGTTGATCGACGGGACCGCCGATGCGGTGTTCGGCACGCGGTGGGGCGCTCACCGGCGGGTTGCCGGGTGGCGTCGGCTCCTGCACATGCTCGGCAACCGCTTCCTCACTCGGATCAGCAACGCCCTTACCGGACTCGACCTGCAGGACATGGAGTGCTGCTACAAGGTGATGCCGGTTCCGGTCCTGCGGCGCGTGCGCCCGAGCCTGACCGAGGACCGATTCGGCGTCGAGCCGCAGTTGGCGGCGGTGCTGGCGCGCCAGCGTTGGCGCGTGGCGGAGGTCCCGGTGCGGTACGATCCGAGACGTTTCGCGGACGGCAAGAAGAT
>JAGQOG010000110.1 GCA_020427695.1 Phycisphaerales bacterium | reverse complement strand
TCGGCGGCACGCTTCGCGGCCGCCTCGTCGCGCAGCCAGGGATGCCAGCCAGCGTGAAGGCTGCCCGAGCGTTCCTGCACCAGCGTGGGGACGAAACGCTGTTCCCGCATCACCTCCACCACGAACCGCGCCGCGGCGCACCAATAGCGCAGGGCGCGACCGAAGGAAGGAACCGCATGGTCGTCGCGTTCGTCGAGCCGCAGGAGAAGGGGGAGGGCGTCGGTCGGCGCAATGCCGACGCACGGCGCCGTGAAGGAGGCAAGCTGCACCGGGAGTTCGGTGTCGTCCAGTCCCATGACGGCCGACAGGCGTTCGCTGGGGAGCGGACCAAGTGGATCCGCGGGCAGGCGCAGCGAGAGATGGTCCGTGCTCGGCGTCCCGCGGGACGAATCGGGCGGAACGAGGCCGGCCGCGGCGAGCGCGCGGTGCAACTCGTTGCCCTCGACCGCGAACGGGTGGGCGACGGCGACCGCGGCGGGCGCTGCGGTGGCCACCATTCCCTCGGGAAGGCGCTCGAGCGGCACGAGGCGGCAATGCCGTGCGGCCTCGCCGTTCTCGCCCCAGATCTTGAGTTGCCCACCGTGCCAGCAGGCGTGAACGACCAGCATCCGCGATCGATCTCCTGGGTGTTCCTTGCGTGGGCGTTCGTGCCACACTCGAGTCCGGGCCCGCGCCCGGACCAATGATCGCGCTGGGACTCGAACCCAGGACCGGCCGCTTAAAAGGCGGCTGCTCTGCCAACTGAGCTACGCGATCGCGAATCGGGAATGGTACGCGCTCACCCGTTGGTCTGCGAGGCTTGTGCAATCGACAGGTGAATGCGATCCTGGCGCGACTCGTCGAATTCCATGCGTCTCGTGTCGGTCCGATCGCGTTCGGCCTCCAGCATCGGCATGGCTCGCGTCATCGGGTGGTGCCGACCGTTGGCGCGTCGGAAGCGCCGACAGCGCGCCGCCCACCAGTGCCTGGCCCGATCCGCCTTCGATCCGTCTGCACGCTCGATCGACGATCCTCAAGGTGCCGCCGGCGACGCCGCAACAACTCCATCGTTTGGCAGCCCCCCGGTGACGCCGTCGCCCGAACAACCCGCAGGGTCGACCTGGACGGCACAGGCCTTCCGGGGTCGTCGCTTTCGTCGGCTTCGCGTCGATCCTGCTCAGGACCGGAGGCGAGGCTGCCGATAACTGACCCGACCACCACTGTTTCGCCACCAGGTTCGTCTCAAGCCATTTGGCGATCTCGTCCGATAACATGGCTTGGGTCGAGTCGGAGGCGGGATCGCTGCTTGTCCGCACCTCCGCCGACGCGTCCTTTGGGCCGCGCCGACCTGCCGGGAGAAGAGACGTGCCGACCGCAACTGCTCTGCGTGCCCCGTTCCGTCCCGCTCTTGCCGCGCTTGCCACCCTCCTGGTGGCGGGCTGCTCTGGCGCGCCGTGGGGTCCGGTCGCGACCAGTCCCGCAACCACCCCGCCGCCGAACCCGTCGACAGCCGGAACCGCGGGCTCGCCTGGCGCGACCACCTCGACCGCTATGCGACCCGAGTTCGGCGGGTCGGCCTCTTCCCCGGGCGGCGTGAACGCCGTCCACGGCGTCAGTCCGGTGCTCGTCGCGATGTACGGGGAGGTGGATGGCGGCAGGTCCCACGTCTTGGCCGATGGCTCTCCCAGCGTGGCCCAGGTGAGCTTCGCTTCCGAGGGCGCCGACTTCGACCCCGACCTCGATCGGGATGGTGCGTTCCTCGTCTTCGCGTCCACCCAACATCGCGCAACGGCAGACATCTACCGCAAGAGCGTCACCGGAACGACGGTCACGCAACTCACCGACGATCCCGCCAACGACATGATGCCGAGCATCAGCCCCGATGGCAGTCGAATCGCATTCGCGTCGGACCGCTCCGGGAACTGGGACATCTACGTGATGCCCGCGGCGGGCGGCCGGCCGATCCAGGTGAGCAGCGACCCCGACCAGGAGCTTCACCCCACCTGGTCGCCCGACGGGAAGATGCTCGCCTACTGCAAGCACAGCGCCCAGAGCGACCTTTGGGAGCTCTGGGTCACCGAGGTGGAGAATCCCAGCGTTCGCCACTTCATCGCCTACGGGCTCTTTCCCCAGTGGTCGCCCGATCCCGCCAAGAGCCGCATTCTGTTCCAGCGGGCCCGGGAGCGGGGCAGCCGGCTCTACGGCATCTGGACCATCGACTACGTCGGCGGCGAGGGACTGAACCCGACCGAGATCGTCTCCGCCTCCAATGCGGCCACGATGCATCCCTCGTGGTCGCCCGATGGACGACGGATCGCCTTCACCGTGGTCATCGAGCCCGATGCCAACGGCGGCGAGTGGCCGGCCCGCTCGGAGATCTGGACCGTCAACCTCGACGGGAGCGGCCGCACGCCGGTTGTCGAAGGGCAGTGCCGGAACGTCCAGCCCTACTGGGGCGCGGATGGACGGGTCTACTTCGTCTCCAATCGAAGCGGCGTCGAGAACATCTGGGCCGCACTGCCCTTGTCCGGGGTAGCCCAGCCCGCCGGCTATGCTGAAGCAAGCACGGACGGAGCGGACGCCAACTGAGCGGAACCGCCACGCCACCGCACCGGCGGAGCCGGTGCCGTACGACGGGCAGGAGGCCCGACCAGCCATGAGACGAGCATTGGATCGGGGCATCGCCGGGTTGATGGCTGTGCTGTTGGCGTTCGCCGCGTCCTCTTGCGGTCCGAAGCTCGTACAGCCCGCCGGCCTGGTGTCGCCCTACGCCGGCGAACGGCTCTTCGCCGTGGCACCGCCGCTGAACGAGTCGGGCACCACCACGATCGACAGCCTCCGGGTGGCCGAGCTCTTCACCGAGGAACTCGAGCAGGTGCAGGGCATCCGCACGTTGCCGACGAGCCGCGTGCTGGCCGCCATGCGAGCACTCGATATCGAACGGGTTGCTTCCGCCGGAGACGCGGTAGCCCTGATGAGCGCCTTGGGGGTGGATGGCCTGATCGTCGGCAGCATCGCCGCATTCGATCCGTATCCGCCCTTGAACATGGGGATGTCCGTCGAGTTGATGGTGCGCGACGCACCGACTGGTGCGTGGGTGGACCCCCGGGATGTCACGATGTCGGTTGGAACCGGGAGCGCAAGCCGCGACGCCAGTACGGGCGGCGGAAGCGCCCGGGCGGGCCAGGCGGTCGCCCAAGCCTCTGGCTTCTACGATGCCTCCAACCACGACACCCTGACGGCCCTGGCGGTCTACGCCCATGGCCGATCGGAGCCGGAGAGTGCCTTTGGATCGGACATCTACCTGGTCAGCAGGGACTCCTTCACCCGGTTCGTCAGCTTCGAGCTGGTCAGCGACCTTTTGACCAGCGAGCGGGACCGCCTGGCCGCTGCCGCCGCGGCGGCCGCCGCCCGAGAAACGGCCCGCGCCGCGGCCGACACCTCCGACCGGGGTGAGGGGGTGGTCAAATGAACACCGCGGGATCGCCGATGTCCGGGAACCGGGGTGGGGATGACCGCCGTATCCAACTGGTGAAGAACGCGCAACGGTGGACCTTCGCCGTGGCTCAAGGGGAAGAGGAGTGCCTGCACCAGGCGCTCGTGGAACTGGTCGCCGCCTCGGGCGGAGCCTTGGACTGGTTCGATGCCGCGGTGGTTTGTCTCGAGCTGGAGGCGCGACGGGTCCGGTAGTCGGCCGGCCTCGGAAGGTGTCGCGGCACTGTTTCCGGAATTTCCTTCGTCGCGACGTTCAGGTTGGAACCGGACCGGCCGATTCGATACGCATGAGCTCCGCCATGAACGAGCACCTCCCGATTGTCCGCGGCTTCCTCAGCTACCTCACTGACGAGCGGCACTTCAGTCCGTACACCTCGCGGTGCTACGGGGTCGACCTGCGCCAGTACGTCGACTTCATCGCGACGCAGTTCGGCATCAAGGTGGACGACGCGGCGGAGAGCGCGGCGATCCGGCCGGCCGGGACCCCGGCTCCATCAGGCGGACCGACGGTGACGGCGAAGATCCTCGCCGCCGACGTCGAACTGATCCGGTCGTTCCTGGCGAGTCTCGGCGAGCACAACTACTCCGCCGCCACGATGGCCCGCAAGATCGCCACGATGCGGAGCTTCCACAAGTGGCTCGAGAAGCGCGGCTACGTCGCCGCCAACCCGATGACGCTCATCCGCACGCCGAAGCAGGCCAAGCGCCTGCCCAAGGCGATCACGGTCGAACAGGTGGAGCGCCTGCTCTCGGCGCCGGACGACGGCGACCTTCTGGGCGCCCGCGACCGCGCGATCCTCGAGACGCTCTACTCCACGGGCATCCGCGTGAGCGAAGTGGTCGGAATCAACCGCGGCGACATCGACCTCGAGTCGGAGGCCGTGCTGATCCGCGGCAAGGGCCGCAAGGAGCGGGTCATTCCGCTCGGCAGCCATGCGATGCGGTCGTTGGCCCACTACGTCAGGATGCTCGACGCGGCAGGACTCGCCAGCGCCGACCCCGCCGACATGGGGCGTCCCCTCTTCGTGAACAAGCACGGCAGCCGCCTGAGCAGCCGGTCCGTTCGCCGCAAGGTGGCGAAGTACCTGGTGATGGTGGGTCTCGATCCCGACATCAGCCCCCACACGCTCCGGCACAGCTTCGCCACGCACCTCCTCGACAACGGCGCCGACCTGCGGGCCGTTCAGGAGTTGCTCGGCCACCAGTCTCTCAGCACGACCCAGGTGTACACGCACCTGTCCAACCAGCGGATCCGCGAAGCGTACGACCGTGCGCATCCGAGGGCCGAGGCGAGCTGACGGGGGACGGGGAGCGCCGAGGTGGCGTTGGAACGGGTGCCACGGCCTTCCAGGCCGTGCGCCGCGTCGGTGAACGTTCGTCACGGCCAAGATGGCCGTGGCACCCGAGTCTGAGCACTGCATGGGAACGGTTGCCACGGCCTTCCAGGCCGTGCGCAGCGTCGGTGAACGTTCGTCACGGCCAAGATGG
>JAGQOG010000109.1 GCA_020427695.1 Phycisphaerales bacterium | reverse complement strand
CAGTCGGGGACCCTGGACGATCCACCGCCCCTCTCCTACCGTCATCCAAGGGCACCGACCATGAACTGGGATCGATCCGCTTTGTCGCGCGGCCGCTCGACTTCGACGGATGAGTGGCCGAACGGATCCGCTACGAAGAAAGAACCGGCAAGCCACGATGCGCCGCGCCGTACTTCTCTCGATGCTCCTCGCCGGCGTCCTCCTCGGCGCCATTCTCGCCACATCCACCGGCCGGAACCTCGCCTGGGCCGCGTACACACGCCTCCGAGGCCGAGCCAGCGTCGATGACCGGCTCGAGGAGTTCGGATCCGCCGCCCGCGAGCGCCTCCGCCCGGGCTTCGAAGCCGCAGGGGTGTCCTACCCGCCGACGGAGGTTGCCCTGGTCGCGCTCAAGGAGGAGCGCCGCCTCGAGGTGCACGCCCGCGCCGACGGAGCGTGGCGGCTGGTGCGCGTAATTACGATCCAGGGCGCCAGCGGCGCGCTCGGCCCGAAGCTCACGGAAGGCGATGGCCAGGTGCCCGAAGGCGTCTATCGGATCGAGTCGCTCAACCCCAACTCGCGCTATCACGTGGCGCTCCGCGTGGCGTATCCCAACGAGCATGACCGCGCCCGCGGCCTCGCCGACGGCCGCGGCGACCTCGGCGGCGACATCATGATCCACGGCGGCCGCCTGTCGATCGGCTGCATCGCGGTGGGCGACCCGGCGGCGGAGGAGCTCTTCACCCTCGCCGCCGACGTCGGCCTCGAGCACGTCGAGCTCCTGATCGCGCCGTGCGATCTCCGGACCAACCCCCCCGCCACCCCGCTCCCCACGGAGCCGGCGTGGGTGTCGGAGCTGTACGCCGACCTGGTGGCCCGGCTCGACCCGCTCCGCGATTCCGGCTGACACTTCGGTCGGGGCTGCACGACACACGCTGGAGGCTGAGCCGACATGGCGCCACATCGACAGCAGGATCTCGCGCGGAAGCACCAGGGCCTGTCGTGCGAACACTGCGGCTACGACCTGAGCGCGACCGTGTCATCGGGGAAGCGGCGTTGCCCCGAGTGTGGAGCGGCGTTCAGTCCCGACTGGCTCTACAGTTCCGAGTTCGAGTCCGAGCGCTGCGTCCGGCGACGACGGATGTTCCTATGGGGTGCTGGTCTTGCGGCGATCGCTGCGCTGGTCACATTGTGGCTCGCGGTCGATCCGACGGTTGGGTGCTTTGTGACGGCGGTGATCCTCATTGGTGCCACCATGTGGCTGGCCAGATGGGCTCGAAGTTGAAGCGAGCCGAACGGCACCCGCGGGTCATCGTGCGTTCCGGGCGGTCTTGACCGAGCCGCTTCGCACCTCGCTCCGGTTCGCTCGGCGTTTGGGGCCAACGCGCATGAAGGACACGCACACGCATCCCTCGTGCCCGGAGTGCGGCTACCGCCTCGCTGCTCCGCGTCCTGAGCGATGCCCCGAGTGTGGCACTGTCCTTCCGGTTCCTTCCTGCCGGGGCGGGGTTCCTCGGCATGGGGCTCGGGCTGCTCCAAGGTCCACTGTTCGGCTTCGTCCTCGGACTGCACGCGCCGCCGTCGCGGCATGCTCGAATCTGGCTCGTGCTCGCCGTGCTGCACGTGGTGGCGGCCGTGTCCGCTGCTCTGACCTGATAGAGTCGGCAGGCAAGTGCTCTGGAGCGTTCGCCACGAGAAGTCCATGCGGTACGACGAGTTCAAGGCCTCCATCCACGACGTCCTGCGGCAGACGGACGCTGGCCTGACGTGGGTCGAGTTGCGCCGCCGCGCCGGACTTCCCTACGCGCGTCCCTGCCCCACCTGGACCAGGCGGCTCGAGCAGGAGATCGGGCTGACGCGTTCACGGTCATCGGGAAAGGCGCTGATCTGGTCACTGGGAGGGCGTGCGTCAAAATGTACTCGTCAAGGGCCGGAACGGCGTCGCCGCGGCGGATGAGGATCGACCGTGCAGCACCCTCAAACACCGTCGGGGCCGGATCGGTCGGGGACTGTCCCGGAAGCCTCCGAAGCCCCCGAACACTCCGAAGCCGCCGGAGCCCCCAAAGCCTCCGGCTCGCTCCCCGTCTTCGTTCAGCGGGTTGGCGGGCGCGACTACTCGTTCACAGGTCCGCTCCGAACCGGGCTCTTCCTTCTCGTCGCTCCGCTCGTCGTCCTGGCGATCACGCTGAACCCCATCCACCTGCTCGGCCCGATCATGGTGCTCATCGGCGTCGCTGGCGCGAATCCGCGCTTGAGTCCCGTCGGTGCCGGCTGCCTCCCCTTTCTGATCGTGACCGGCGTCGGCGTCGGCGCGATCGTCGCGCCGGAAACAGGACTGCCGCTCCTCGCCTGGGCAACGATCGCCTGGCTGGTGGCGTCGATCGATTTGCGCCTCCAGATGAAGCCGTATCGGCTGCCTGGCGATGACACACTCGGCCGTGGCGAACCCGCACCGAGCATCGCAATGGGTCCTGTGCCTGCGACGCGGGTCGCTCGGGCGATTCGAATCGAGCGCCTGCTTGGGTTCGCATGCCTGGCCGTGTTCGCGTCCGTCGTTGCCACATGGACACTGGCCGTGTGCGCACCCATCACGATCGCACCGCTCCCCGCCTTCCCGAGCGCCTGGCTTGCGCCAGTGCCGGCCGGCTGGCCGCCCCCAAGTGGATTCTCGATCAGTGCCCAAGGACCTGGCGCCATGTGGGTGATCCAGTCCTTCGACACACCAGATGCAGTCGGCGCCTCGAACGCAACGAGCCTCGAACAGCCGCGGTCCGGCGGGCAAGTCACCATCCAAGCCGGATGGCCATTCCGTGCTCTCCAAGCCGACGTCACGGGGCCAAGAGTGGACAGCACGTCGCCCCATCGTCCGTTGCAGGATCACGCGACCTGGACCGCGCGCTGGCGGGCCGGCATTTCCCTGCCGGAACTGGTCGCGGTGGGCGCACCGGGACTCGGCCGGCCGATTCCGCTGGTTCCGATCTG
>JAGQOG010000108.1 GCA_020427695.1 Phycisphaerales bacterium | reverse complement strand
GGGACGATCCTGCTTCTGTTCCTGGCGATCTTCGGACTGGTGTTCTTCGTGGCCACCGGCCACGCGATCCGGTTCGTCGCGCACCTGCTTGCGCGTGGGCTTCTCAAGAAGGACATCTGTCCGGTCTGTCGCGCGGAGGGGACGCTCGAGCCCGCCTCGACCGGGCAACCCAACGAGATCGAAGCGGGCACCCGCTTGTGCCGCGCCTGCGGGGCCGCGTACCTGGCGACGGGTGCCGAGGCTGAGGACGACATGGTCCGGTATGCGTCGCCTGCTCGGCAGGCGGCGCCTGCATAGTTTGCTCGCCGCGGGGTCGCCCCCTGCTAGACTTCCCCCCTCCGCTCCGGACGTGAGCGAACGGGATCGCTGCCGGGATCGGAGCGCACAGGAAGAATGCGGATGCGGGCGAGGCCCTGCGGTCGGGCCTGCGGCAACGGGAAGGGATCGGGGGCAACGTGGGTGGCCGGCGCGGCACACCCCGGTTCGTTGCGTACCATCTCTGTCCCACCATGATCGACTCCAATCCCCCCTCCAAGACGCGGTCGCCCGGACCGTCCGGTGATGGTCAGGCCTCCGCGATTCGCACGGCACGCGGCGGCTTCGCCCCGTTCCGCTGGGTGCTCGACCTGTTCAGCAGCGTGCGCTTCGGCATCGTTCTGTTGGCGCTGCTGTTCGTGTACTCCTCGATCGGCTCCGCGGGCATCATCTACCCCGACGGACCGAACATCTTCTCGGCGGACGGCTGGGCGCACGACCAGCTTCGGCAGTGGCGGCCGTTCGAGATGACCGAGTTCGAGTGGTTCCACTGGTGGCCGTTCAATCTTCTGATCGGCCTCATCTGCTTGAACCTGACGGTCACCACCGTGCGTCGGATCCGGTTGAACGTGGTCAACCTCGGCGTCTGGATGATCCACACCGGCATCATCGTGCTCTGCGTGGGCAGCGTGATCTACTTCGGAACCAAGGTCGAGGGCGACGCCCCGGTCGCCCGACGCCAGGTGACGATCGAGGTGGACGGCCCCAACGGCCCGGTGCGGGGTTCGGTGCTCGCCATGCCCGGCAACCGCACGAACCTCACGGTGGACGGGCAGGTCTGGAATTTCGAGGTGACAACAATCGATCCCGCGTGGTCGATCCTCACCGGCGACGACGCCGGCGAACGGGCGTACAGCGTCAACGTGATGGTGCAGGGCCCTGAGCGGCGGTTCATCCGCCAGCTCATCGATGGCCGACCGCAGTACACCGAAGACCTGGTCTTCACCAACGATCCGCAGCAGCCCATGAAGCGGGCGGTGAAGGAGACGGGGAACCCGATCATCGAGCCCGGTCTGCGCCTTGCGCTCGCCTACGCGCCGACCACCGAGTTCTACCTCCGAAACGACCTGCAGAAGGCGTGGACCCTGTACCTGCGCCGTCCCGGCGAGACGGACTGGGTCGAGCGCCCGATCCGCGGCCTGCCCCTGTACAACGACTACATCGCTTCGCGCGACGAGGTGATCCAGGCGCCGGGCTCGACGCCGCTGCCGATCGATCCGATCGACATCTCGGTGCCGGCGGTCGACCCGTCCGATCCGCTCCCCGACGTCGAGTTCCGCGTCACGGCGTACCTTCGCTACGCAATGATGCGGAGCCAGATCATGCCCGGCGGGGCCACGGCTCCGCTGAATCCTGCGGTCTGGGTCACGCTCTCCACGGCGGACGGACGCAGCAGCGACTATCGCCTCGTGGCGTTCGACGGAGAGTCGAGCCGCGCCGACAACGGACTGCTTGCCTTCCGCTGGGCGAGCACGTCGGAGCAGTTGGAAGCGCTCATGAACCCGCCGATGCTGGAGATCGAGGTGCCGGGGAAGGGAATCCGCACCACCGTTCCGATCACCGGCGCCGCCGCGGCCGACCCGTCGCTGCCCATGTCGGCCGTCGAGGGAACCGACTTCCGCTTCCGGGTGTACTCGGTGCAGGACGACGTGGCCCTGGCCTCCGGGACCACCTCGGTGTGCATTGTCGAGATGGAGACGCCAAAGGGGCGGTTCCGCCGTTGGGTGTTCGACGATCCGACCCTGACGCGCGATCTCGATGACCAGGCGAGCGCTCCAGCGCACGGCGGCTCGACGCTGATCGACGACGGGATCGTGATGCGATACCTGCCCGGCCGCGGTTCGGCGATCCTCACCATCGTGGCTGGCCCCGAGCCGAACCGCCTGACCGCGATCACCGGCTTTCCGAACGAGGTGTCCAGGCGCCTCGACGTCCAGCCGGGCCAGAACGTGGACATCGGTCGCGGGCTCTTCCTCCGTGTGACCGACTACATGCCCCGTGCGACGATGGCGATCAAGCCCCTGGTGGTGCCGCGCGAACAGCGCCAACGCGACGTGGGCGAGCACTTCGCACGGATCAAGCTCGAGGTGCCGAGTTCCCCTGGCACGACGTATTCGCAGGGATCGCCTTGGATCGGGTACAGCAAGTACGTGTTTCAGGACGCCGCCGACGTGCTGCGCCGCTACGACTTCGATCCCGTCACCATGGCGCTCGGGGACGGCCGCAAGGTGGAGCTGATGTTCTCGCGGCAGCGCCTTCCGTTGCCGTCGCCGATCGCCCTGCAGGAGTTTGTCCTCACGACGCACGCCGGCGGGTTCTCGGGCTCCACGATGGAGATCCGCAACTACACCAGCCTGGTTCGTTTCGGCTCGCCCGGCCCGAACGGCGGTCCCGAGGAGTGGAGCGAGCCGATCGCCGTCAGCGTGAACCAGCCGGTCGAGCACGGCGGGCTGTCGTATTTCCAGGCGCAGTGGGATCCGCCGGACGACGCCCGCGCCGCGGGCGATCGCGCCTCGGCCGGCCTCAACTACACCGTGCTCGGCGTGGGCAATCGTCACGGCGTGGTCATCCAGCTCCTCGGCTGCATCATCGCCGTCATCGGCATGATCTACGCGTTCTACGTCAAGCCCGCGATCAAGCGCCGTCGGCAGCTCGCCGTCCTGGCGCAGGTCGAGGCGATGCGGGCGGATGGCCGGCTGCCGGCGCGTCCGACCGCGGCCTCGGATGTCCCCGTGGAGGTGAACTGATGTCGTTTGCAACCCGACGCTCCGTGCGTGCCGCGTCCGTCCCGACGGTGATTGCCCTGGTGGCGGCCCTGGCCACGATGTTCGCCCGGCCCGTCCAGGCCGCCGAGCCGCAGGGATTCGCAGCCGAGGTGGACCTGAGCCCCCTGGCTCGGATCGCGGTGCAGTCCGACGGCCGATTGAAGTCGTTCGACTCCTTTGCCAACGAGATGATGTTCTACATTTCGGGCGCGAAGCACATCAACGGGCAGACGCCGAGCTTCACCTACCTCGACATGCTCTTCCGACCCGAGGCGTACGAGGACGCCGACGTCATCTACGTGAAGAACAAGTCGGTCCGCGTCCAGATGGCCGACGCGCTCAAGGCGTCCCGCCCCGATCTCGCCGAGCGCATGACCGCGTTCGTGCACACCGGTCTGATCTCCGAGCGGATCATCCTCGATCCCGCCCTGCGGCCGCTGCTCAACCAGCTCCAGGGCGACCTCATCCGAACGGCCAAGCAGGTTGACGCCATCCAGAGCGCCATGGCGGTGAAGCAGCGGACAACGCTGCTGAGCCGCCTGTGGATCGTGCCGTCCCCGCAGGGCGGCGATGCACGCTGGCTCGGCATCGCCGACGTGGTGCCGCTGGCCACCGGCTCGGGGCAGTTCGCCCTGCCGCCGGTCGCCGGACTCGATCCGCAGGTCCAGGCCCAGATCGCCGGCGCCTGGCAGGACCTGGTCACCGGGTGGCGGAACGCGGACGCCCCGATGGTGAACGGCGCCGTCGCGAGCCTGGCGTCCGTCCTTCCTACCATCGCGCCGGAGACCTACCCCGCGCTCAAGCGCCTCGAGCTCGAGAGCTGGTACTTCCGCGCCGACAACATGAGCTGGATCTGGCTGGTCTACATGCTCGCGTCGATCCTGCTGGTCATGGCGGCGGTGTACCAGTGGCGGGCGGCGTTCGCGCTCGGATTCGTCGCGTTCGGGGCCGCGTTCGCGCTCCAGACCGCCGCGGTCGGCATCCGCTGGTACATCGCCGGCCGCTGGCCCAACTCGAACATGTTCGAGGCGGTCACGACCGCCGCGTGGTTCGGCGGATGCTGCGCAATCCTGCTGGAGCTGTTCCTGCGGCGAACGCCGATGCGCGGGCTGTTCGCGCTGGGCAGCGCCGTGGCCTCCATGGTGGCGCTGATGGCGGTCCACTTCCTGCCCGTCCAGCTCAACGCGAACATCAGCAACATGATGCCCGTTCTGCACGACGTGTGGCTCTACATCCACACCAACGTGATCATCTTCAGCTACTGCCTGATCTTCATGGCCGCTGTTTCCGCCGCGATGTACCTCGGCTGGCGGGCGCTGGGCGGCGGAGCGGCCTACGCCCGCGTGGGCGGTGCCGCGACGGTGATCATGGCGGGAGGCGGCGGCGGGGCGGGAACCGTCGATGCCGCGGCCAGCGGGGGCCGGCGCGGCTCGTCGTGGGGCGAAGTGCTCGACGGCGTGACGATGGTGCTCATGGAGATCGCGTTCGTGCTCCTGTGGGCCGGAATCGTGATGGGCGCGATCTGGGCCGACCACTCCTGGGGCCGCCCGTGGGGGTGGGATCCCAAGGAGGTCTTCGCCCTGAACACGTTCCTGATCTTCGCCCTCCTCGTCCACGTGCGCTTGAAGGTCAAGGACAAGGGATTCTGGACGGCCGTGCTTGCCGTCCTCGGCGCCGGCGTGATGCTGTTCAACTGGATCGTGATCAACTTCGTGATCACGGGGTTGCATAGCTATGCGTGAGAGCGGGGCGACGAGGCACTGAGGCATCTGGGCATCGAGGCATCCAGGCATCGAGGGTTGCGCGCCGGGTGCCACGGCCTTCCAGGCCGTGCGGGGAGGTGCTGCACGTTCGACACGGCCAAGATGGCCGTGGCACCCCG
>JAGQOG010000107.1 GCA_020427695.1 Phycisphaerales bacterium | reverse complement strand
GGATGGCCGTGGCACCCGCTCGGCCGTGGCACCCGAACCCCGCGGTATCGGCACGACGCGCTCACCGAACATACGGCTCGAGGTTCATTCGCCACCCGTCGCGCACCAGGACGAACCGGATCGGAATCTCGTCGCCGGTGACCGGCGCCACGACGACCTCCGCACTGCGGCTGTTCCGCACGGTTCGCACGGAGATCGCGTCGATCGCTGTGGGCGACGTGCTGCTCATCACGTCGCTCCAGAGTTCGCGGGTCGAGAGGCCCGAGGGATCGTCGGCGGCCGATGCGGAGCGTTGGCGGATCTCCAACACGAGCGGTCGGATCGCGGACTGCGTCGATTCGTCCAGGAGATCGAACGCCTCGCCGGCACGCCCCTGTTCGAGCAGGATGGCGAACGACCAGTAGATGTCCTCGGGCATCTGGAGATCCGCCGGCACCTGGTCAACCGGCACCGCCCCGCCAAAGCGATTCGCGAAGCTGCCGATCGGCGCGGTGCTCGTCGTGGTGGGCGGAGCCGGCAGAGCGAACACCGGTGCCAGCGGGAGAAGCGCCCGCGGTTCGGCGGCGCGATCGTCGTCCGCGGTTCCCGCCGCCGGAAGTTCGCGGTACCGGTCCCGCACGGCCGTGATCGACTGCGTCATCTCCTGCGCCTGGGCGAAGGCCTCTTCCGGCGTGGGTCCGGCGTCGGCCGAATCGGGCCCGAACAGTCCGCAGCCGCCAGCCAGCATCGCCACCGCGCTGCCAAGCAGGCCAGTGGCGACCATCAACGGCCGTCGGGACCGATCCCATCGCGACCAACCCCATCGCAGCAAACGAGGATCGGCACCCTTCATTCGGACGCTCCTTCGAGGCAAGCAGGTTCCCGGTGCACCACGCGTGCAGGGTGGAGCTGGACGGAGGCGGGCCTCGGAGCGAGCGTCGAATTGTCGGGCCGTCCATGCCACCTTCCCGACGGCCCGACGGTTTCCCGGACCGGCTCAACCCGGAACGCCTCGCCAGCCGGACCAGCGCGACGGTCCGCCAACCCACCGCGTAGCATGCGGACCATGGCCGCACTGACCTTCCAGACCGCCGGGGAGTCGCACGGACCCGCGTCGCTCGCCTTCCTGCAAGGCATGCCGGCCGGGCTCGTTTTGGATCTCGGACTCGTGAACGCCGAGCTCGCGCGACGCCAGGGCGGATACGGACGCGGAGGACGCCAACGGATCGAGCGCGACGAGGCGGTCGTCCTGGCCGGCGTGCGCAACGGCGTCACCACCGGCGCGCCGATCGTGCTCCAGGTCGTCAATCGCGACAGCCGGCTCGATGACCGCGAACGCACGCCGCCGGTGCATCGGCCCCGCCCCGGTCATGCGGACTTGGCCGGAGCCACCAAGTGGCTGACCACCGATTGCCGCAACACGCTGGAGCGAGCGAGCGCCCGCGAGACGGCCGCCCGCACCGCGGCGGGCGCGACGGCGCGCTGCCTGCTTCGGGAGGTGGGCATCGAGGTCTTCGGATTCGTGCGGAGCGTGCGCGACGCCCGCACCGAGATCGCGGTGACGATCGCGAACTGGCGCGACCTGCGCTCGAGGCGGGACGAGTCGGAGGTGTACTGTCCGGACGCCAAGGCGTCGGAGGAGATGATCGCCCGCATCCGGCAGGCCAAGGTGGACCGGGACACCGTCGGCGGGCTGGTCGAGGCGCACGTGTTCGGATGCCCGATCGGCCTCGGCTCGTGCGTGCAATGGGACCTGCGGCTCGATGCGCGGCTGGCCGGCGCCGTCATGGGCATCCAGGCGTTCAAGGCGGTCGAGATCGGACTCGGCCTCGCGTGCGCCGCACGCGCTGGATCCGAGGTGCACGATCCGATCGCCTGGGACGCCCACGCTGCAGACGAGCCGAACCTGGGCTTCGTCCGGCCGACCAACAACGCGGGCGGACTCGAGGGAGGCATGACCAACGGCATGCCCGTGGTCGTCCGCGGCGCCATGAAGCCGATCAGCACGCTCCTGCGCGGGATGCCCAGCGTCGATCTCAAGACGCGCGAGGCGCAGCACAGCGACTACGAGCGTTCGGACGTGTGCGCCGTTTCGGCCGCGAGCGTCGTCATGGAGAATGTCGTCGCCTTCGAGATCGCGCGGGCATTCCTGGAGAAATTCGCCGGCGACACGATGGACGAGGTCCGCGACGCGTTGGCGGCCTTCCTGTCGCGTGCGCGGGCGCTCGGTCCCAACGCCAGAACGGAGAACCGCTGACCATGGGCGCACGAATCAACAAGGGTGCCGTTGCCGGACTGGTTGTTCTGGTCGCCGCCTCGGCCGCCGCCGAGACGCCCGACGAAGCCATCGCGCTCGTTCCCGGCGACGCGGAGGCGGCGGTGGTCGTTCCCAACCTGAAGAAGGCCAGCGACGACCTCATGCTCTGCATCGAGCGGACGGAGCGGAACGAGGCCTTGCTGGGCGGACGACCCCTCGATCTGTTCAAGGCGCGACTCGGCCTTTCGGTGGGACTGCGCGACGAAGGCGCCCTGGTGGCGGTCCTTCGCCGTGGTGCCGACGGTGCGGATGAACCGCGAGCGCTGCTGCTGGTTCCGGTGAACAACGCCCAGGAATTCCTCGAGGGGAACTTCAAGCCCACGCCCGAGAACGACGGCTCCCTGCTGCCCGCAAGCGGCGGGCGGCTCTTCGCGAAGGCGATCGGTCGGCATGTGGCGCTCGCGCCGACAGCCGCCGGGCTCGACGGCATCGGGCCCGACCCGTTGCCGGCGATCGGGCTGCGCGAGCGGCTCGGCGTGCGGGCGGCGCGAATGATCGATCGCGGCGATCTCTTCCTCTGGGCCAGCGGCGACGCGGCGCGACGAGGACTGGCCCGCGCCGAGATCGAGGTGCAGCGGGCCGGGGAACAGGCCGCACCAGCGCTCGCCGGGATCGAGGCCTCGCGTCGTTGGGCCAACGGTCTGGCGGATGCGATCATCAGCGTGGACTTCGATGCGCTCGGCATCATGCCGCGCGGGGTCGCGACCAGCGTGGCGGAGAGCGAACTGTCCGGGCTGCTTGGAGGCGGAAGCCCAACCGCCGCGGCGACGTTGTCGCGGCTTCCGCGCAACCCGTTCTATCTCGCCGTGGCCATGGACATTGCAGGACTGGGAGGCTGGGCGGTGCTCGACCGCCTCCGCGCGTTGGGCGCCGCGATCGACTGGCTGCCCGCCTGGATGCGCGGTGCCGATGCCATCCAGTTCGGTGTCTATCCCAGCAAGCTGGGGGTCGCGGTGGGTGGTGTGCTCAACGACAGCGCGCTCGTGCTGCTGAGCGCGGATCCGGAGTCGCTGCGGAACGGATTTCGCGACACGCTTCTCGCGAGCGCCGGCGAAACGGCAGGGGTCCGGATCGAGCCCGCGTGGGAAGACGACAAGTCGCTCAAGGGTGGAGACAAGGTGGACGCGTTCGAGGTCAAGGACACGCCCTTGCCGGGCGCGAAGGACTCGAACGCGGCCGCCGCCGGACGACTCGTCCGTTCGATCCTGCTGGGCAACCGCGGGTTCCACGGTTTCGCCCGCACGGTGCCCGGGGCGCTGGTGGTCACGTTCAGCCAGCGACCGGATGTCCTCGGTCGGGCGACCGACGCCGCCGTCGGCGGGGATGCGCTGGCCAACGACGAGGTCGTTCGGGCCATGCACGACTTCATGCTCGCGCGACCGGATGTCGAGGCCTACATCGGCGTCGGCCAGCTCGGGCGCCTCCTGAAGCAGGTGGCGCAACTCGTTCCGGGCGGCGCCGACGCCATGCTGCCCGAGATCGACGTGGCGACGGAGCCGATCGGCTATGCCCTGGAGGTGAGCGACGGATCGATCGAGGCGGCGAGCGTGATGCCGGCGAGCGTCGTCGGCCTGTTCATCGACGCGGCGCGGCGACGGATCATGCAGCCGTAAAGGGCAGGTATCAGGTATCGCGATCGTACGGACTTGCCGGATCCGTAATTCCATGACTCTTGCGGGTCGGTTCTCGCGCAGCGAGGCCGGCCCGCCGACCGTCCATCGGCGCCCATCCGTCCCCACGAATCCAATCGTCCCCGCGCCCTGATACCTGATCCCTGATACCCCCGCCTTGGAACACGCGTGACGCATCGCCAGAACGCCCGCGTCCCCTCACGCTACTGGATCCGCATGAAGAACGCGATGTACGCGTACTCGTCCTCCGACACCACCACGGGCACGTAGAGGACGCTCGGGTCGTAGGTCCTCGAGTAGTACACCGGATCGGGTCGGTATCCGAAGTAGCCGGATGCCGGGGCGTACACGGGCTGCGACTGGACGGACTGGACCTTGCCCAAGTAGTTGCCCGACCAAATCACGCTGTTGGCACCGACCTTCCGCGCAGCCTCGACGATCTGGTTCTGGTCCGGTGCCGAGAAGTCGGTCGTGCGGAACTCGCTGCGCCCCAACACGGTGATGGTCGCGGGATCCAAGGTGATGTTCAGGCCGTCGAGAAACTCCCTCTTGAGCGCAGTGCGCTCCGGCTCCGGCCACTGGTCGAGGGGACGCGGGTCCTGGGCGATGCGTGCCTGGAGCCGCTGAAGCAGTTCGGTGAAGGGCCCCCACGGCACCTCGCGCACGGCGATCTGCGCATTCTGGGCGAGCGGCGCCTCGGTTGCCGGCGCCGCTGCCACCGGCTGGAAGTTGGCGGCCCACTGGTTCGACGCGCAACCCGTCGCGGCAGCGCAGGCGGCGAGGAGCAGGACGACACGAGGAGCGGCGTTGACCCGGTTCATACCGGTCAGTCTACCGAGGCGGATTGCGGCTGAACAGCGTTGCCGGCCGCCAGGTCCAGCACCACGATCAGCGTGTCGTCCTCGGGTTCCCCCACCCGCGACCGGTCGATCGTCTGGGTGACCTGGTCGAGCAGGTCGTCGAGCGCGATGCCGTCGTTCGATCGGGCCACGTCCTCCACCACCGATTCGAACGCCTCCATGCCCAACTGGTTCCCCTCGGCGTCGCGGCGCTCGAACGCACCGTCGGTGTAGGCCATCACGCGCTCGCCCCGCTGGAGGCCGATCGTGACGTCGGTTTCGTCGAAGGCGTCGCCCCGCACCGCGCCGAGAACGAAGGTGGTCGAGTCCAGTGCCTCGACGGACCCTCCGCGGCGGATCAGGAGAAGCGGCGGATGGCCGGCGCTGCTGTACACGAGCTGCTTTCGCACGGGATCGACCAGGATCGCCACGGCCGTGGCGAACATCTGCTCCTCGGCCAGCGTGAGCACGATGTAGTCGTTCAGCGCCGCGAGCAGCCGGCCGGGCGGCAGTTCGGGCTCCTGCGCCAGCACGCGCTTTGCTTCGCCGTGAAGTCGATTGACCGCGAGCGCGGCGGCGATGCCGTGGCCGGTGACATCCACGACCACCGCCAGCAGCGAGCCGTCCGGACGCTCGACGGCGTCGAGGTAGTCGCCACCAATCTCGTTCATGGGTTCGTAGCGGTACGCAAGCCCGACGGGTCCGGCGACCGGAATCGGGAACACGCGTTCGTGAACCCGACGTGCCGCCGCAAGCTCGCGCCGCATGTCGTCGTAACGGCCGCTGATCAGGCGCAAGGCAAGGTACTCGCGGAAGCCGGCCGTCCGCAGCCACGCCACCAGGAGCCCGGGCGCGCTTACCACCACCGCCAGTCCGTTCACGACCAGGAAGAGGGACCACGACCCTCCGTCGGCAAGCGCCAGGAGATTGGCGATCACCAAGAGCACCAGGGCCGGCCGAACCGCTTCCGCCGGCGTCCAGGGCACGACGAACGACGCCGCGGTGTGCATGAGCAGGAAGAACAGCGCCAAGGCGAACGCCGGGCCGATGACGGCCGGGGAGCCGAGCCGCGCGGCCAGGTCGTTCAGGACCGTCGTGAGCGCGTCGGCGCCCGCGGTTTGGGCGAGGAGCGCCGCCATGATGATCATGCCCACCCGACGAACGAGGGTGGACATTCCCATCGTGCCGTAGCTCCGGCGGCGCAGGCGCGGGATCACGATGATCAGGACGCCGAACACCACCTGGGAGGCGAGGCGCACGATGCGCGGACGAGTGAACGTCTCGGTCCCGAGCAGGAGCGCCAAGCCAGTCGTCGCGAGCGCGATCAGGATCACCAGGATCCCAAGCACCAGCGTGAACACCGTGATCCGGTCGCGCAGGACGACGAGTCGCTCCTGTTCGAGCGCCGCGGACGAAAGCGCGGATTGGTCGCGAGCCGCCGGCATGACGAGCAGCGTACCGGCAAGCCGGATGTCTACCGGGATCGAAGCGCCGGCTCGGATGATCCGGCGGCGGGCGGAGCGGGCGACCACCGACGCCAACCCATTGGCTCCAGGCGACGCAGGAGCGCGTCCGTGCCCTCGCCCCCCACGAGAACCGGCGAGCCATCGATCAGGACGGCCGCGAAACGCCGCCCCTCGGGATCGGGCGCCACGTCATGCCACGCGTCGTGGCCAGCGGTCAGCGCCTCGGTGGATTCATCGCGAGCGCCGCCGGCCACCAGGAGCGTGCCTCCGTCCACCAGCGCCGTGCACCAGCCGCGCGGATGCCGAAGGTCGGGCTCGCGATGCCACGCGGGTTCCTCCAACGCGAGGGAGTACACCTTGTTGCTGGCTTCGAGCGCGCCGTTGTGTTCCACATCGAGTTCGAAGCCGCCAACCACCCACATGCGCCCCTGGAAGACCGCGGCCGCGTGCGCGTGGATTGGCACGGGGAGGCCGGGCAGTCGCGTCCACACCCGCTCGACGGGATCGAGAGCCTCCACCACGGCCGCGTTCGCCTGGCCACCCGGTCCGGACACGAGACCTCCGACGGTGACGAGTCGGCCGTCGAGGGAACAGGCCGCGAACCTGGATCGTGCGGTCGGCATCGGTGGCAGACGCTCCCACAGATCGCGCACCGGGTCATACCGCTCCACGACGGCCGAACAGGCGTCGCCCTTGAGCTGGTTGGCCTCAAGCCCGCCAACGACGTAGATCCACCCGTCGAGCACAGCGCTCGCGGCAAAGACGCGCGGGGTCGGAAGCGGTGTGCCGAGGCTCCACTGCCCGGTGCCAAGGTCGAGGCGATCGACGCGGTTCAGCGGTTTCGCCCCGCCCACATTCTCGATGCCCCCGGCCACGACCAGCGTGCTGCCGACCACCTGGGCGACATGGCCGATCCGCTGTGGCGGCCCGACGGTGGGCTGATCGGCGGGGCGCGGAACGGACGCGGGCCCGGCCGCTTGGAGCATCAGCCACACCAGGAACGCCGAGACGCGCATTCGAGACGGTAGGCGACGCGACCGGGGTTCGAGCCGCGGCCCCGTTCGCGGTGTCCGAAGGGGCTTCCGGGTGCCCGACCCCTGTCTTGGGGGGCGGTGAGTGCGTGTCCATTGCGGGCCTTGGTGCCCGACCCCCGTCTTGGGGGGCGGTGAGTGCGTGCCCATTTCGGGCCGTGTTGGGGGGCGTTGAGTGCGTGTCCATTTCGGGCCCCCCGGACCTGGGGGGCGGTGAGTGCGTGTCCATTGCGGGCCCCCGTGTCCATTGCGGGCCCCCGGGCCTGCGTGTCCATTTCGGGCCCACTTCGAGCCCGTTGGCCCGCCCCGCGTTCCCCCAGCCCTCGCCGAGGCCCAAAAGTGCGTGTCCACTTTGAACCGATACACTCCGACACGAAATGCCCGCTCCCGTCGTGCGTTTGGGAACCGGGCCGCCGCGCGGCACGATGCCATGTCCACCGTCACCCGTCACATCCCCGCGTTGCCCGCGCTCCTGGCTGCGGTGGCGTACCTGCTCCTGAGCTGCCTTCCGGCGGGAACGGCCCTCTGTGTGGGTGGTGGACACGGGCCGGGGAGCGTCCTGGCCCCGGCATGCGATCGGGCGGTCCACCCCATGTCGTCGTCCGCCGCAGCGCCGTCCGCCGAGCCGTGCGGCGGGTGCGCCCACCACGATCGCGACGATCACGACGCGCCGTGCACAGACATCGAGGCCCTCGACGAGCTCGGCCGCGTGCAGGCCGCCGAGCAATTGGTCCCGCCCGCGGATGTGCTGGGGCAGATTCGGCCTTGGCTCGATTCCCGGCCCGCCGTGACCGAGGGCATGAGCCGGGCTCCGTCCCGCCCGGGGGAAGCTGGATCGGCGCGACCGCCCGACACGGGCACGATCGTCGCGCTGCGCACGGTGATCCAACTCGTCTAGATCCGCAACGCTTCGTCGTTGCCGTTCCGCCTGCGCGGACGGCACCGCGGTCCCGTTGCGCGCTTCGCGCGCCTTCGTTCTCCTGCTCGCCGAGAGGGAAGCGCCATGCACCGTTCGTTGGTCTGCGTCATCGCAGCCACCTGCCTCGCCACCGGCTGCCAGTCGTACACGCCCAAGCCCGTCGATCTCGCCGTCCATGCCGATGCGTGGGCAGCCCGGTCGCCGGCCGACGAGTCCGTCGTCGCGTTCGCGGCATCGATCGCCGCCCCGGCCGGGAGCGGTCGATTCGACCCGACCGACGGGCTGACCATGCGCGAAGGGGAGCTGGTGGCCCTCGTGTTCAATGCCCGGTTGCGCGAGTCCCGCGCCCAAGCCATGACCGCCCTGGCTGGCGCGGAGAATGCCGGGCTGTGGGACGACCCCACCGTGGACCTGGACCTCCTGCGCATCGTCGAGAGCGTGCCTTCGCCCTGGGTGCTGTTCGCGGCGATTCGCTTCACGGTGCCGCTGTCGGGGCGACTCGAGGTCGAGAAGGCGGTCGCCGGCGCTCAGCATCGGCTGGCGCTCGAGAAGGTCGTCGCCGACGAGTGGGCCACCCAGTCGGCGCTCCGCGCGACCTGGCTCGAGTGGTCCGCGGCCCGCATCCGGACCGAACTCAACGAACAGCTCATCGGTCGCATCGACGACATGCTGGCGATCGTGGACCAGCTCGAGGCCGCCGGGGAACTCAGCCGCATCGAGGCCCGGGTGTTCCGGCTCGAACGCGCTGCCCGCGAGACCGACCGCATTCGCCTGGAGTCGGAGTCGGCGCGGCTCGCGCTGCGATGCAAGGCACTCATGGGACTGGTGCCCGAGGCGGCGGTCGAACTCGTTCCCGTGCTCGCGTTCGACCGTTCGACCGACGTTCCTGACGACGACCGCGCCCGCTTGTCCGCCGGCAATCCGATCCTGGCCCTCCGCCGTGCCGCCTACGAGGTCGCCGAGCACGCGCTTGAGCTCGAGATCCGACGACAGTATCCCGACCTCACCATCGGTCCCGGCTACGAGCTCGATCAGGACCAGTCGCGGATCGGCTTCGTCCTCGGGGCTCCCGTACCGATTCTGAACGCCAACCGTCTCGGAATCGCCACCGCGACGGCGGAACGCGAGGCGGTTCGGGCGAGCCTCGAGGGCGAGTACGAACGGCTGGTCTCGGAATTGGCGCAAGCGGCGCTCGAACGACGCTCGGCGATCGCGGTGCGCGAGGCGGTCGAGCAACTCCTCGTCCCGCTGGCCGAGGCCCAGCTTGCCGACCAGCGGCACCTGGCCGAATTGGGCGAGCTCGACGCACTCCTCGCGCTCGACGCCGCAGTCCGCGCCTTGGAGACGAAGTCGCGGCTCGTCGACGCGAGGCTGGCCGAGGCGCAGGCGCAGAATCGCATCATCGAGCTGTTGGGACCGGAGCCGTCACCCACGGCCGAGCGCGACGCTCGCGCAGGAGAATCGACATGAAAGTCCACGCCGTCCGTTGGGTGGCCGCCGCCGCCGCGCTCAGCGTCTTCGCCGCGTGCGATCGGCGCACGCCCGTTGTCGACCATGCGCCGCACGACGAGCCCGCGCCGTCCGCGACCAACCGGATCGACATCCCCCCCGCCGTGCGGTCGAATCTCGGCATCACGTTCGCTGCGGTCGAGCAGCGTCCGGTCGCCACGACCATCCGCGCTCCCGGGCGCTTCGAGCTCCTCCCCACGGCGCGACGCGAGCAGCGAGCACCGTTGCCCGGTCGCGTCGAGCTGCTGGTGGCACAGTACGACCGTGTCGAACCCGGCACCCCGCTCTATCGCCTGGACGCGCCGCAATGGCGCGACATGCAACGGGAGATCGAGGCCACGATGTCGGCGGATGGCCTGGCGCAGGCTCGCCTTGCCGCACTCGACCCGCTGCTGGAGGCGCACCGCGTCCACGAGTCGGCGTGCCTCGAGTCCGTACGCCTCTGGGAGTCCCGCGTCGAGCAGCTCGAGAAGGCCGTCAGTGCCGGCGGCGGACGCGCGTCCGAGCTCGCGACCGCCCAAGCCAGCCTGGCCACGGCTCGATCCGCCCTGGGAGAGGTGCAGGAGAAGGACGCCGAGCTCGCGCTCCGCCGGTCCGAGGTCGAAAGCGATCTCCGCGCCGCGCGGTCGAAGCTCGATCTCCTGCTCTCGTCCGCCGCGGCCACGCTCGGCGTGAATCGCTCGGCGATCGAGGCGCGTTCCCCGGCCGACGGGGAGCCGCTTTGGAAGCGCACGGGCGCCATCGAGATCCACTCGACGGCGACCGGCGTGGTGGAGGCGTTCGGCGCCACGAGCGGAGCCTGGATCGAGCAGGGCGAACTGGTTCTTTCGGTCGTCGATCCGACGGCCGTGCGGTTCCGTGCCGTCGGCCTCCAGAGCGATCTCGGCCGACTGAGCCCCGGCCTCGCCGCCGCCATCGTGCCGCCCCAAGGCGGTGCCCTCGACATCGGCGACTCGATCCCCACGACGCTCGAGATCGGCCTCGGCGCCGACCCGCAGCAGCGCACGGTCGAGCTTCTCGCCGTGCCCTCGCGCCTCTCGACGTGGACGCGGCCAGGCGTGTCCGCTTTCCTGGAGATCACGATCGACGCCGCCGCGGAGACGGAACTCGCGATCCCGCTCTCGTGTGTGGTGCGCGACGGCCTCCAACCCGTCCTCTTCCGGCGGGATCCGCACGATCCGAACAAGGCGATCCGCATCGAAGCCGACCTGGGCATCGACGACGGCCGTTGGATCGTGATCCACAGCGGCGTCCGGGCGGGCGACCAGATCGTCCTGGACGGCGCCTACCAACTGCTCCTGGCCACCTCGGGGACGATCCAGAAGGGCGGCCACTTCCACAGCGACGGAACGTTCCACGAGGGCGAGGACCACTGATGTTGCGTCACCTGATCGCCTTCTCCCTCCGCAACGCCGCGGTGGTCGTTCTGCTGGCGGTGCTGCTGGTGGTCCTGGCCGTCGAGCGCCTGCCGCGCATGCCGGTCGACGTGTTCCCCGAGCTCAACGCCCCGACGCTGGTGGTGCTGACGGAAGCGGGCGGCCTGGCGGCCGACGAGGTCGAGCAGTACGTCACCTTCCCCGTCGAGACCGCGGTCAACGGGCTGCCGGGCGTGCGGCGGGTGCGCAGCGCCAGCGCCATCAGCCTGTCGCTCGTGTGGGTGGAGTTCGACTGGGGAACCGACATCTTTCGCGTTCGACAACTGGTGTCGGAACGCCTCGACGCGGTGCGGGAGCGCCTGCCGGAGGGCGCCCACGCCGAGATCGCACCGATGACGTCGATCACCGGCGAGATCATGCTCCTCGCCGTGTCGTCGCCGGACGGATCGGTGGACGCGCTGGCGCTCCGTGCCTTCGCCGAGTTCGATCTCCGCAACCGCCTGTTGGCGGTCCCGGGCGTGGCCCAGGTGGTGGCGATCGGCGGCGAGTTGCCCGAGTACCAGGTGCACGTGCGCCAGGACGACCTGCTGCTCTACGGCCTCACCATCGAGGACGTGGTCGCGGCGGCCCGCGAGGCCCACAGCACGGCCAGCGCCGGCTATCTCGCCGACGTCGAACGGCGGGAAATCCCCATCCGGCAGTCGTCCCAGGTGCGCTCGATCGACGACATACGGGCCACGATCGTCGCGTTCCGCGACGGCGCACCCGTCACCGTGGGACAGGTCGCGGACGTGCAACTGGGCGGTGCTCCCCGACGCGGAACCGCCGCCGACGCCGGGAGGCCCGCGGTCGTGCTGTCGATCCAGAAGTCGCCCGGCACCAACACGCTCATGCTCACCGACGCGGTGGATGCGGAGCTCGATCGCATCGAGCCCACCCTGCCTTCGGGCCTCCGCATCAACCGCCAGGTCTTCCGGCAAGCCGACTTCATCGACCGCTCGGTCGCCAACATCACGCACGTCCTGCGCGACGCGACGATCATCGTCACCGTCGTCCTGGTGCTCTTCCTGCTGAACGTGCGGACCACCGTGATCACGCTGACGGCGCTGCCCGTGTCCCTGGCGGTGGCCCTCCTCGCGCTCTGGGGGATGGGCCTCACGATCAACGTGATGACCATCGGCGGCCTCGCCGTCGCGATCGGCGTGCTGGTGGACGACGCGATCATCGACGTCGAGAACGTGTTCCGGCGCTTGCGCCAGAATCGCGCCCGGCCCGAGCCCGAGCGCCGGCCGACCGCCGAGATCGTGCTCGAGGCCAGCAACGAGATCCGACCGGCGATGGTCTTCGCGACGCTGATCATCGTGATCGTCTTCGTGCCACTCCTCTTCCTGACCGGCATCGAGGGACGGTTCTTTCGGCCGTTGGGCGTGACCTACATCGTGTCCATCCTGGCCTCTCTGGTCGTGGCACTCACGCTCACCCCGGCCTTGTGCCGGCTGCTGCTTGGGGGACGGCTCGGTCGCCACGCCGAGCGTGACGGGTTCCTCGTGCGGGTCCTGAAGCGCTGGTACGAGCCCACCCTGCGCGTGACGCTGCGCCGTCGGAAGCTCGTGCTGTCGGCCGCCGGGGTCGCCACCGTTCTGGCCCTTTGGCTCGGATCGACCTTCGGCCGCTCGTTCCTTCCGGAGTTCAACGAGGGGACGTTCACGGTCTTCCTGATGGCGCCGCCGGGAACCTCCCTGGCCGAGAGCGACCGCCTGGCCCGCGGCGTCGAGACCCGGATGACCGCGATCGAGGGCGTGCGCAGCGTGACGCGCCGCACCGGCCGCGCCGAGCGCGACGAGCACGCGGAGCCGGTGAGCAACTCCGAGATCGAGGTGACCATGGCTGCCGGCGCCGACATCGCGGCCGTCCGCCGCCAGCTCGACACCATCCTCGACAATGTCCCCGGCGTGACCACGATGATCGGCCAGCCGATCGAGCATCGCCTCTCGCACATCCTCTCCGGCACGCCGGCGGCCGTCGCCATCAACGTGTTCGGCGACGATCTGGCCCAACTCCGCTCGATCGCCAAGGAGATCGAGTCGGCGCTCAAGGCGCTGCCCGGCGCCCGCGACGTGGCGGCCAATCGGGAAGTCATGATCCAAAGTCTGCCGATCCGCTATCGGCACGCCGATCTCGCCGCCGTCGGGCTCACGCCGGCCATGGCCGCCGACCAGGTGAACGATGCCCTCAACGGCCAGACCGTCGCCGAGGTGAACCAGGGCGTGCGTCGCTACGACATCGTGGTCCGGCTCGCTCCGGACGAGCGCGAGCGCGTGGAGCAGGTGCGCACGCTCCTGCTTCGGGGCCGTGAAGGCTCGATCGTCCGCTTGTCCGAAGTGGCGGACATCGGTCCCGAGATGACCAGCAACCTGATCGCCCGCGAAAACGCCCAGCGCAAGGCCGTGGTCTCGTGCAACATCGCCGAGGGCTACAACCTCGGCGATCTGGTTCGCGAGGTTCGGGCGGTCGTGGAGCCGATCGTGCAGCGGGCGGAATGCCGCGTCACGTACGGCGGCCAGTTCGAGGCGCAGCAGTCGGCAAGCCGAACGATCCTCACGATGGGGGCCGGCGTGCTGGTGGCGATGCTCGTGCTGCTCCAGCTTTCGACGGGGTCGCTCCGATCGGCGGTCCTCGTCATGCTCAACCTTCCCTTGGCGATCATCGGCGGCATTCTGGCCATCTTCGTCACCGAATCGCCATCGATCGTGGGCAACGCCCTCGCACTGTTCGGCCTGGGTGGAGGACGCTACGAGGCGCCGGTCATCTCGATCGCGAGCATGGTGGGCTTCATCACGCTCTTCGGGATCGCGGTGCGGAACGGCATCCTGCTGGTCAACCACTACGACCACCTCATGCGCGAGGAGGGCCTGGGGATCCACGACGCGATCCTGCGGGGCTCCATGGAGCGGCTCTCCCCCATCCTGATGACGGCACTGTGTGCCGCCCTCGGGCTGGTGCCCCTCGCGCTGGGTGCCGGCCAGCCCGGCAACGAACTCTTGGCGCCGCTGGCCATCGTGGTCCTTGGCGGTCTCATCTCGTCCACGTTCCTGAACCTCGTGGTGGTTCCCGCCGGGTTCGCGCTTGTCTTTCGTGCCGGGATGCGACCGGCGTCGTCGAGCACGGCGGTCGAGCCGGCTCGTCCTGTTTCACCCTCGACCGATTCCTGAGGACTCACCAATGCATCGATCCACACTCGCGTTCGCCGTCCTGTCGTCTGTCGTCGCGCTGGCCGCCCTCGGCTCGTGCGGAAGGCACGGCGAAACGCAGCCTGGAGGTACGGGTCCGGTCGCGACGCCGGACGCTCACGACCACGACGGCGACGGGCATGCCGGCCACGACCACGACGGCGACCATGGTGATCACGGCGACATGGGGAGCCACGGGGCGATGGTGGATCTCGGCACTGCAACCATCGCGAACTTCGAGGTGCACTGCTCGCGCGACGAGGGCGACATCACCGCGGGCGGCGAGATCGCCGTCGATGTCCACGTGACCGGCGATCTCGCGCCGATCGCCGCCGTCCGCATCTGGTACGGCGCGGCCGATGCCGCGGGGTCGATCAAGGCCCGGGCCGACATCGAGGATCCGAAGGATCCGGCGCACTGGCACACCCACGTCGAAGTGCCCGATCCGATTCCCGCCGAGGCCGCGGTTTGGGTGGAGCTGGAGATTGCCGGAGTCGGCAAGCGGACGGCGTCGTTCGGCGCCGGATGAACGTGCGGCACGGGTGTTGCGACGTCCCTACGCGGTGCGCGGATCGGCTTCGATCACCTCGCCCGGCAGCACGGGGGGCATGGGGCACCCGAGCACCACAACCACGGCCCGGAGGAGCTCCGCCTCCTCCGCCGTGATCCGACGGTCGGCGGCGATGCACGTCTCGCACGCACGCACGAGTTCACGCTTGAGTCGCGGCGCCGTGCGGGCGAGCCGTCCGACCGCCTCGTCGAGGCGACGCAACTCGCACTGGTCGGCGGGGAGAAAGGAAAGCTCCGCCCCCAGCACATCCGCCGCAGAAGCGAACGCCCGGCGGGCGTCCTCCGGACTTCGCGTGCCCACGCGGGCCAGCACGGACAGCAGTTGCTCGCACTCCGGTCCCAACCTCGCCAGGGCGTAATAGTGGACCGCACGACGCGGCGCCCGCCCGAACTTGAGGTCGAGACCGCCGAGGACGATCCGCTGAAGGCACCACTCGAAAAGGTCCAGCCGCTTGTCGGCGCGGCAGAACTCGACGACGAGCGCCCGGAATCGTTCGTACTGCGTCGGGCTCATGGCGCCGAGCGCCGGGATGGCCGCCTCGAGCACAGGCAGGCGCAGGCGCCCTTCAAGCGAACGTACGGTGGGCAACAGGCGCTCCCACTCCTCGCGCACGCCAGGCTCGCCAAGCCGGAGCAGGCAGGCGCCCTGAGCCGCACGAACCTCCGCGTCGTCGCTGGTGAGGAGCCCGACCACGACCGCCTGGGACCCAAACGGCTCGCGGGCGGCGGATGCCAGCGCGGGCGGGATGGCGGCCAGCAGTTCCTTGGCGTACTCCACGTGCACCGGGGCGGGATTGCCGATGCGGCGAACAAGCGACTCGACCGCTGCCGCCCCCAACACCATTTCAACGCCGCGCCCCGGCGGGTGCCCCGCGGTGGCCGACCGGGACAGGTCGATCTTCTCCGCAGCGTCGCCGTGGCGCACCGGACGACTCTCGACAAAGCGTCCATCCCACGACGGGTCGATTCGGCGGATGCGGTCCTCGACTGGCGGATGGGTGGAGAAGATCGCGCTCAGTCCGGTGGTCAGCGCACGCCCGAAGAACATGTGGCTCGCCTGCGCCGCGTTGGGGTTTGCGATCCGGGCGTGTCCGACGAATCCCCCGATCTTCTTCAAGGCGCCGGCGATCCCCGAGGGGTTCCGCGTGAACTGGACCGCGGAAGCATCGGCAAGGAACTCGCGTTGCCGGCTGACCGCGGCCTTGATCCAGTTGCCGAAGAACGTGCCGGCGAACCCGACGACCGCCAGGCCGGCGCCGATCCCGAGGATGACGGCGGTGGCGCTTCCCTTGTTCCGGCTCGATCGCCGGCTCCCCCCGCCGCCGTAGACCCCGGCCCGGAGCAGGATCTGACCGAGCAGGCCGATCACCAGGATGCCGTGCAGGATGCCGATGAGCCGGATGTTCAGCCGCATGTCGCCGTTCAGGATGTGGCTGAACTCGTGGGCGATGACGCCTTGGAGTTCGTCGCGCGACAGGCGCTCGGCGCCGCCGCGGGTGACGCCCACCACCGCCTCCGCGGGCGAGAATCCGGCGGCGAACGCGTTGATGCCGCTCTCCTCGTCGAGAAGGTAGACCGGCGGCACCGGTGTTCCCGAGGCGATCGCCATCTCCTCGACCACGTTGAGCAGGCGCCGCTCCACGAAGTCCGTCGTGCTGGTGTTCACCAGCCGACCGCCCACGCCCTCGGCCACGGCCGCGCCGCCGCCGTTCCGCAGTTGGATGAGCTTGAAGAAGCTCCCGCCACCGACCAACAGGAGCGTCCCGGCGCCAATCGCCACCAGCAGCAGCGGATCGGACAGGTCCGTCCAGTCCGTACTCCGCCCGTTCCCGTGGTAGGCGCCAGCGGCGATCAGGACGCCCGCCACCACGACGTACGCCAGCACGATGATCACCATCACCGCCGCCACGAACAGGACGATCAGGCGTCCGGTCTTGCGGCGTGCGACCTCCTGGCTCCGGAAGAAGTCCACGTCAGAACGAGACCTTCGGCGCCTCGGCGATCCGCTTGCTGTCGAGTTCGAGGAGCGTCGCATCCTGCGCGTGCCCGAACAGCGACGCGACGATGACCGGCGGGAACGTCTGCTTGTAGGTGTTGTACGCCGTCACCGCGTCGTTGAACGCCTGGCGGGAGAACGCCACCTTGTTCTCGGTCGAGGTCAGCTCCTCGCCGAGCTGGAGCATGTTCTGGTTCGCCTTGAGGTCGGGATACGCCTCCATGACCGCGAACAGGCGTCCCAAGGCGCCGCTCAAGGCGCCCTCCGCGCCGGCGAGACCCTGCATGGCGCTGGCGTTGCCCGGGTTCGCCGCCGCCGACTTGAGCCCGGCCAGCGCCTGGTTGCGGGCCGTGATCACCGCCTCCAGCGTCTCCTTCTCGTGCTTCATGTAGCCCTTCGCGGTCTCGACCAGGTTCGGAATGAGGTCGTAGCGACGCTGAAGCTGAACCTCGATCTGGGAGAACGCGTTGCGGTAGCGGTTGCGAAGCGTCACCAGCCGGTTGTAGATCCCGACCGCGAGCGCGATGAGCGCGATGCTGACGACGGCAACGACGACGACCGTGACGACGATCCAGAGCATGCATCACCTCCCGGGGTGGGGTTCCAAGGCACAGGATAGGCGGTCGGGACGCGGTTGCCGGCACCGCATGCCGCAGCCATGAACTGCCCGCCCGTGGACGGTGCCTTCCGGCCGTGCCACGGTGCACGCTCGCTGCGCCTGCCGATCGCGTTCGAGGTCGGGCGCGTGGGTCGCTCGACACAGGCCCCAATCTCGCTGACTCCCGTGCGATACCACTACACTTTGCGGCCATGAACGGACACCGACGGTGGTTCGGACTCGCGCTGGCGCTGGTCGTCGCCACGACCGGCTCCGGCTGCACGGCGTCCAAGGTGCACGAGTACTCCGGCTCGATCCGCGACGTGTTCGGCACGAACGAAGTGCGTCGGACCTCCGCCCGTCTCTACTTCGACTATGCAGTTGATCTGCCGGACGGCGGGACCCTGTTCGTGTTTCCGATCGATGCGCCCAAGAAGTATGCCCCCAACTCCCCGATCGTTTCCATGGTGGTGGGGATGATGGTCGCGTCGGGCGACGAGGAACCGCGCGTGACCGGGATGTGGATGGTCTCAAACAGCGTGGTATCGGCGGCGCGGACCGGCTCGGAGTCGTGGCCCGAGGTCATCCGAGCGTTTTGGAACGACTTCGTCGAGCAGGGCGCCGCTGGCCGACCCGAGGGCGTGATCGAGCTCCAAGGAGAGACCCACCTCGGCCGCCTGGATCCGGCGGACTACCGCATCCGGGTCGAGCTTGTGGCAGCGAACGCGCCACAGGCGGGGGCGGTGTTGAGCGGCGAGTTTCGGGTTCGCACCGAGTACCACGAGGCATTGTTGAGCGGACTCCTGGCCCCGGTGGTCCTGATGTCGAAGTAGTCCGAGCGGGCGCCCTCGATCGGTGAGGGTGCCTGGCGCTGCCGGACGACCAGGAGACTCGTTGCAACCAAGGCACGCTCGAACCACGCCGATCAGCCGAACGGGGTACTGTGATGCCAACGATGCGGGGGTCCATCCGGCCAATCCTCACGACAACGATCGTGATGCTCACGACGGCCGTTGGCGGCTGCGCCGTGCGCAACGGCGGCGGCGTCGTGCGGACCACCGTCACCCCGAGTCCCATCGACTGGCCCGAACGAACGGCGGAACCGGACGAGGCGACGCTGGTCGAGGAGGAGAGCACCTGCGGCTGGCACGAGCTCGCGGCCAACGAGACGGGTCGGCTGTATGAGCTCGACTTCGACCCGCGACGCGAGGGCACCCTCGCGATCAGGTTCGATGCGGTGCCGGCCGACATGCGGTGGGCCTGGTCGCCCCGTCCCCACCGGGACGAGCTGGACGCGAGGGACATCCGCATTCGCGCCCTCATGTTCATCTCGTCGGAACCGCCGATCGAGATGACCCTCGACCATGGGCCGGGATCGCGCGAGCTGGTCGTCCCCGCCGTACCGCGGGCGCGAGCGATTGCGGTGGTCCGGCGCCACGACCGCGAACCGTGCGGGATCTGCGTGATGACCACGGGTCTCGGCGGCTTCACCCGCGTGGAGACGGCCATCCGCAACGCGCTGATCGATCGAGGATGGGTGCTGGTGTCCGTGGCCCCCGACCTGATGCGGGCCACGCGCCTCCAGCGGCAAGCGAAGTTCAAGCGTTCGGGACCCTTGCCGGCGCTGATCGACAACGAGCTGGTCGACGAAACGTACGCAGCCGCCCTGTCGCTCGAACAACTCATGCGCGGGGAGCCGGCGTTCCGCGACCTGCCGGTCGTCCTCGTCGGGTCGAGCCTCGGTGCGATCACGCTCCCGGCCTGCGCGGCACGACTGGCGACGGCGCCCGAGCCGATTCACCCGGCCGCGGTGGTCCTGGTGGGTGGCGGCGCGGGCGTGGATCGGCTCCTCCTCGACACGTCGATGGGACACTACTGGTTGTCGCAGGCGGGTATCGACATCGCGAATGCGAACGGCGAGGTGGATGCGGCCACCCGTGCAGAGGTGGCATCCGAGACGCAGCTTGCGCCGGAGCGCTGCCTCTGGGCGTTGGACGGCGTTCCCGCACTCTTGGTTGACGGACAGTTCGATGCCATCGTGCCCCGGGCGACCGCCGACCAGTTGTGGGCGCTCACCGGTCGTCCAGAGCGCTGGAGCTACCCGGTCGGACACATTGGCCTGTTCGTGCTGGTTGGCGACGACCAATGGCATCGTGTCGCCGACTGGATCGACCAGACGGCGCGCGGGAGGCAATCGGCGTCGAGCGGGGACGACAGCCTCAGTTCCGCCGAGGGCGCGAGTCGATCCACGGCACATTCGCCTTGACCTGACCGCTCTGACCTCACCCGAGCTTGAGACACCGCTCCGGTCGCGATGGGGTCGCCGGCGGCGGCGGTCCGCCCGTCACCCCGACGGGTCGCGCATGGCCGCTTTCACAATTCGCTCGACCTCGCCGGTCTCGCGGCCTGCGGCAGCCGCGCGCCGGACCACGTCCAGGGCGGTGTCACCGGCGTCGTCCGTGGCGTGTGGCGACGCACCCGCCTCGAGCAGCATCTCGACGAGTCGCGGGCTCGCGTCGCCGTACGACGCTTTCGAAACCGCTTGGAGGAACGCAGTCCTGCCCTCCCAGTTCCTGACCTCGGGATCAGCACCGGCTGCGAGCAGCAGTCCGACCACGGCCAACTGTCGCGCGGCCACCTGTCGCGCCGCCACCGGCCCCCCGTCGGGCTCCCAGATCGTGTTCGGATTGAGCGCCGACTGCAACGGCGTGCCTCCGTTGGCGTTCACATCGGCGCCAGCGTCCACGAGCGTCGCGACCAATTCCGGCAGGAGCATCCCCGCCGCTCGGCTCAACGGGTCGGCAGGATCGTTCGCGGGGGCGCCGGCGGCGAGGACCGCCGGGACGAGAACTCCCGACAATCGCTCGACGGCCAAGCTCAGTGGCGTGTCCACCGCTCCGGGGATGGCCACGGTCACGCCGTCGTCGTCAAGGAGATCGGGCTCGCGCCGCTCAGCATCGCAGCGAGCGCCGGCCGCAAGCAGCATCCGCGCCACCGACTCCTGCTCCGCGTCGATGGCGAGGAGGAGCGCCGTCGCACCGGACCGTGCCTGGGCGTCGATGGGCACCGCGTGCTTCAGCAGCGCCTCGACCGCTCGTTCTGCGGACTCTGGGGCGAGGAAGATCGTGTCGCCGCCGCGCCACGCGGCCAGGTGCAAGGCGGTCATCCCGGCGATTTCCCAGTCGGCGGGCCAGAGTCCGCGGTCTGCGGGCTCCGGGCGATCGGCCTCGATCACCCGAGTGAGGTCGGCGCCGCGCTCGACCAGCGTGGCCACCGCGTCCCAGTTCCCGACCTCCGCCGCCGCCAGGAGCGCCGTCCGACCGCGCTCATCGACCGCCTCGAGGAGCACACCGCGATCGGCGAGCATCTGGATCTTCTCGGCCGCGTCGCACGGAGACCGCGCGGCGAGCACCAACGCCAGCGGCGCGTCGGCCTCGCTCGGCTTCTCCGGATTCGGATCGAACGGAATGAGCTCGAGTGCGGCGGCGAGTTCCTCGGCGCTGCCCCATTCGGCCGCCCTGATCACGAGGGAACGACCATTGTTGTCAAGCGCGAGCGGATCGGCGCCGGCCCGTAGCAGCGGGATCATCGCTCCCTGGCCGCAACTTGCCACGAGTCGCCAACGCAGCGACACGACGATCGGCGGCTGATCCCCGCATCCGCCCGGCACATCGATCGGGAGCCCTGGGAATCGATCCAGAAGGAACTGCGTCTTCGCCCCGGCATCCTCCGTCGCCCAGACCGCTACTCCGATCGGATCGAACGAGACTGTCGTCGGATCGGCCCCAGCCTCGATCGCCAGCGCCACCATCGAAGCGGTGCCGTTCGAGAGCGTCGCACGAAGGAGGGCCTCGCCGAGTGCTCGGTCGAAGCTGCCGTCAGGCGCGCAACGGCGCCATGCCGAGAGGAGCATGGCAAAGCGCTCGTCGTCGGTGGCGCCCGGTGCCTGGAGGAGCGCCTCCCGCCCGCCGTTCTCGCCAAGGCAGGCGTCGGCACCGGCACGCAGCAGGAGTTCGAGCCGGACCGCATCCCCCGCGAACGCATGCACCACCCGGCTCGGCACGTCGTATCCGGCCCCGATCGAGCCGCCGATCCCCGGTCGAATCCGGTCGAGCGCACTCGGCGGCCGGAACGCCGGAGCCAGGGGTTGCGCGAAGGCCGAGTTGCCGAGCGACCCGAGACCGCACGCGTGGTGGATCGCCGTGCGGCCCTTCAAGTCCTCCCGGTTCGGATCGGCTTCGGCCGCGAGCAGCGCGGCCACGACGTCGGCCGGTGCGCCGCCGACGATCGGCACTGCGCCGGCCGCCACCATGAGCGGCGTGACGCCCCTGTCGTCGGCGAGGTTTGGATCCGCTCCGGATCGAAGGAGGGCGGCGACCGCCTTGGCTCGGCCGCGGATCGCGGCCAGGTGCAACGGCGTCGCGCCCGGCCAAGCGGTCGTCTCGTCGAGACGACCGTTCGCATCGGCGCCATCGCCGAGCAACTGCGCCAGGGCTGGAACATCCCCCAGCGCCGCGGCGGTGTGCACGATCGCACCGCGACAGTACGACCGGAACGCGGATTGGAGCCACTCGTCGGATAGCTCGCCGCGGTCGGCGCCGAAAGCGGCCGCAACGGTCGCGACCACGAGCGTCGCGCCGAACACGAATCCGTTGTGGCGCCGCATGTTCAATCGAGTGCTCGGCATCGCATGCTCCACCACGCCAACGATACCACCCCATGCGCGCAGCACGCCACGGCAGAGGCGGACTTGCGGCCCCCGCGACCAGATCAGCAGGTCAAGTGTCAGCCTGTGCCGCGCCGCCGCCATCCTTGGGAGCCGCGGTGGCCAACACTGCTGCATAGACCTTCGGATCGACGAAGGTCGGCGGGACCACGACCGTCTCGTTCAGTTCCGGCTTCGCGCCCTTCTTCTTGGGCGGCTTGGCCACGACTCTCTTGATCTCAAGCAGGCGGAAGTCAGGATCACCGTGATGCTCGTAGCCAGTCACCACGATCGCGGGAAACGAGTTGGTCCCGGAGGCCGTCGTCGTCAGGAGCTCAAAGTGACCTTCGGTCAGCCGCGACATGCCGGCCTCGTCGGGCGCAGGAAGGACCTTCAGCGGCTGTCCCGTCACCCACTCGTTGGCGCGTTCGGAGAACACCCGATCGGCGATGAACCTCCGCACCAACCACGCGGTGCCCAACATCAAGCCGCAGGCCTCGACCACCCAGCCGCCCGCCAGCATCGGACCCGTGACCGTGTGGCGCCTGATCGTGAACCAGCCTTGGTCGTAGAGCGTCTTGCCGAGATCGACGACGACCTGCGGATGGGTCAGCGCGGTGAGGAACGGCAGGCGCGCACCATCGCTCCCGTGCCGTGCGACCAGAGCCGATGCGAAACTCGCCCATGCAACGTACAGGAGCGCTGCGCCGCCGACCAGGCCAACCAGCGTCGCGATCCCGTTCGACCGCACCTTCGCCGCCGAGAGCATCATCCCGATGACGGCTCCCGTGACGATCACCGCACCCCCGACCACAAAAACCGAGAGCCATCCCACGAACGGGTTCAGGACATTGATCCACCCGTAGAGGTATCCAACGACGACCGCGACGACCAATGCGCCGGGGAAGGTCAGCCATCCGAAGAGGGGGATGCGACCGGAGTGGCGGTACGCCATCCCCGCAACCGGATCGGATCCTGCCGAATGCAGTGTGCTCATCGTGGAACCCCTTGGAAGTGGTGCGGTGGAACGAGCCAACCCCCCATTCGCGAGGGTTTGTACCACGGGCCGGAGCGATCAGGCCGGATTCATGCGCAAGCGCAGGACGCGGCGCGGTCGGTACCGTGTGCGGACCCGGCGCCGCCGACGCTCGCCGGCTCCGACCTCCAGTCGCGCGTCCCTGCCATGATCCCGATCCGATTGCTCCTTCCCCTCGTCGTTCTCGCCGCGGTTGTGGGCGGCTGCACCCCGGTGCGAACCGACGGGCTCCCCAGCGCCGAGGTGGCCGCGTTCGAGACCTACGCCTGGCGCCAGGGCATGGACCTCGACGAGACCATGCCCGGGGTGGCCAACGGCGAGTCGCTCTTCGCGGAGATTCGCGCTGCCGCCGACCAGGCACTGGCCGCCAAGGGTCTTCGCCTGGTTGCGCCGACCGACGCCCAGCTCCTGGCCGAGATCCGCGTCGCGATCGAAGAGGAGACGCAGCGGAACGACCCCGAGTACGCGTACTACACGGTCGAGCGGTTCGAGGAGGGACGAATCGCCCTCGAGTTCGCGGATGCCCGCGACGACACGCTGGTGTGGCGCGGCATCGGGAGCACGCGACTGCGGGTGGTGGCCAAGGGAATCGGCCTGTACGACGTTCAGTTCGTGCAGACCGAGGAGCAGCGCGACTGGCCGGTCACGAAGATGGTCGACGCGATCGTCGCCCGCTACCCGAAGTGAGGGACGGGCCGGGGGACCGGGCCGCCCGGATCAGCCGGCCGGGGTGCGCTTGATCGTGCCGCCGCCACTCGTGATCTGGCCCAGCTGCGGCGCCGTGATGGTGATCTTGTTGCCGGTCACGTTGCACTGGATCGCGACCGGCGGCTGCTGGTTGGCGAAGCACTGCTGGACCAGGGCGCAGATCAGCAGCGCGCAGGCGTTGGCCGTCGGATTGGCGTCGTCGGGGATCTTGAACTCTTCGGCGAAGCAGTCGTAGTGCGTGGTTCCGTTGGGCGTGGACACGTTGAAGTGCACGTCCACCCGGATCAAGTCGCCCGCCTGCCAGGAGAAGGGCAGGAGCGCCATGAGCGTGCCGTCCTGGAACATGAACGGGAGCGTGTCCGGCGAGGGTCCTCCAGGGTTGAACACCAGGTCCGACACGTCGTCGTTCGGGAAGCCGGCCGGCCCCTGGAAGCCGTCGGCCAAGGCGAGGAGCTGCGCGCCCGGAATGAAGATCTGGTTGGGCTCGACATAGGTTCCCTTGCCTCGCGCCACCATCAACGGTGCCGGCTGAGCGTTCGGCGGAACCGGGCCGACCTCCATGATCAGCGCGTTGCCGAGCACCTCGAGCGGACGGGCCGGGCACCCGCCGGGGAACTGTGTGCACAGGTCGAGCGGCGTGGTGAATCCGTTGCCGATCACCGTGACGATCGTGCCCTCGCCGCCACCGGTGGGAAAGAAGTCGTCGATCAGGACCGGCGGGAGGTCGTCCGGCGGACACGGTGTCCGCGTGACGCTGCTGCTGAGCGACAGCGCCTTCTCGTCGTCCGTCGCGCCGATCTCGCAATCGCTGTAGCTGAGCAGGATCTTCGGACCGGGAAGGACGAAGCAGTCGATGTCCACCCCGAGCTGGTCATACGCCTGCGTGATCAATGCGCAGATGGCAATCGCGCAGGAGTTCGCGTCCGCGACATCCAGCAGGCGGAACGTCGGCAGCATGCAGTCCACATGCCGTTCGCTGCACCAGGCGCGGGCGATGATGCGCAGCTTGTCCCCGACCTGCCAGTTTCCGTCGGTGAGATCGATCTGGATGTCGCCGTTCTCGATCGTGGAGGGGAACACCTGCCCGCCGCCCGTCTGCGGCACCGGCTCGAAGTTGAGTCCTCCAGCAGCGACGATGCCGTCGGGCGCCTGCTGCCAGCACCAGACGGGCTCGACCACCGCGCCTCCCTCAGGCGGCGGAAAGTCCGGAAGCCCCAGAAACCCCTCGCCGACCGCAATCTTGAGTGGACCCGGTCCCACGAAGGGACCCAGCGGGAGGAGCACCGCCTTCACCATGTTGTTGGTGGCCTGAAGGGCGCGGAAGCTCACGCCCGGACCGGCCGCGATGCAGAGCGCATTCGGATCCTCGCCGAAGTTGGCGCCGACGATCGTGAGCACAGTTCCGGGCGGTCCCGCCTTGGGGAAGAAGTCGTCGATGACCGGGATGCAGTCGGCGGGATTGATCGGTCCCCAGCCGGCCAGCAGCAGACCCAGGTCCTCCCCGCCAACCTCTCCGTTTCCTGTGAAGTCTCCGGGCCCCGGCGTGCCCCACGCGCCAAGGAGAATCCCGACGTCCGCACCGTTGACCACCAGATCGCCGTTCAGATCAAGGTCGCAGGGACTGAATCCCGCATGGCAAGCCGCCGCCATCGATCCGGACACCGCGATCGCCATCGCACGCATTGCATTGTTCCACATACGACCTCCATGGTTGGAGTTGTGCGGCATCGACGAGCGCAATGACCGCCATTGCGCCGATCGACGCGACTCGAAGGCGTATGACGGACGCGTGGTGCTCGAACCCGGAACGGCCCCCTGCAGCACCGGACGCCCCCCGCGCGCCAAGGACTCCAACCCGATCAGCAGGACGACGCACCGATCGCGCGATCCCCGCCTCTCTGGGTCGAAGTCCGATTGTTGTGCTCTGCGCCCCAACTGACCCGCAGCCCCAACGCCCGTCGTGGACTTGGGGCCGCCGCGACGCGTCCAGCGCCTGTCGACGCACGCCGTCGCGATGCTCTCAACCTACCCAGCTGTCCCAGTTTGGCAAGCCAAAAGACGCGAGTTGCGTCCTTGGTGCAGCGCAAGTGACGGAGGCGCCGTGACTTCGTACGGTCGATTTCCAACCACAGGCGGACGCTGCAACGCGTTACCCTGATCAAAGGGGATCGGGGGATCGCCGGGCGAACCCGACCGCATCGAGCGCGAACCGGCAGCGCCAACGGGAGGAACAGTCATGTCTCTGCGCGGCGGACTTCCGGGGATGAACCGATCGACGTTCTGGTGGTTCTCAGTGATCGGCATGGGCATGGGCATCGGCACCCTGCTCATCTCGTCTGGGAACGCAATCGCCGTGTCTGCCGCGCCGCCGAAAGCGGAGACAGAGACGACGCCACCGGCCGCGTGGCTCATCCAGGTGCAGCACGTCGAGCGTCGGGATCCACCGCAGGCGGATCTTGATGCCATCAACGAGATCCGGAACAAGCTCAAGGAATCGACCGGCAGCAGCATGCCCGCGGACGAGCGGGAGCACCTGCTCTCGGCGCAGTCCGGACGCCCGTGCGCGGGCTGCGAGGGCCGTGGACGTGGCGATGGGGTTCTCCAACACCAAGGAGGGGAAAGGAGGCAGCTCGTTCCCGCCCTGCCGAAGGGCGATAATCGCTGGCGCTTCAAACCCATGACCCCGTCGCCCTCGTCGCCGGCATGACCACAACTCTCGATCACCAGGGCTGCTGCATCGCCTTCGACCGCCGTGGCGCCGGTCCGCCGGTGCTCCTCGTCCAGGGAGTGGGCGTGCACGGCGCCGGTTGGAAGCCACAGGTGGACGACCTCGCCGCTCGCTTCACCTGCGTGACCTTCGACCATCGCGGAATCGGCCGAAGCCAACCGCCCGGTTCGGGCGTGAGCGTGGAGCAGATGGCCGACGACGGACTTGCCGTGCTGGCCGAGGCAGGCTGCGACTCGGCCCATGTCGTCGGACACTCCCTCGGCGGGCTGGTGGCGCTTCGCATGGCGGCCGTCGCCCGCTCGCGCGTCCGAAGCCTTGCTCTGCTGTGCACCTTCGCGTGCGGCCGCGATGCGGCGCCGCCAACACGGCGCATGATCCTGCTGGGGCTCGGAAGCCGCGTCGGCACGCGGCGAATGCGGCGACGCGCCTTCCTGCGCCTCGTCATGCCGGTTCCCGCACTGGAGAATCGGAACCTCGACGAGCTGGCCGTCGAGCTCGAAGCGGTGTTCGGACACGATCTCGCCGACCAGCCTCCAGTGGTGGCCCAGCAGCTCCGCGCCATGCGACGGTTCGACGCACGTCCAGGGCTTCCGGCGCTGGCCGGGATACCGGCCGTGGTGGTGGCTGGCGCCCACGATCCGATCGCGCCGCCCGCTGCGGGGCGCCGCCTCGCCGCCGCGATTCCCGGCGCGCGATACGAGGAGTTCGCCGACGCCTCGCACGGTCTGCCGATCCAGCACCGTGCCCGCGTGAACCAGATGCTGCTGGAACACCTCCGGAATGCCGAGCGGCAATGGGATCGCCGCCCACAATCCGCACCAGTATCCACGCCAGTCGCCGCACCGGCGGGCACGCCGGCTCCCTGATCCCCGCGGGGCCAGCGCGGCAGCCGCCGGGCGAATTCCCAAACAGGGCCTTGACCGTCTACGACAGGCGTAGTAACCTCGTCTACGACATCGGTAGTAGACGCGGCGGCCGCCCCTGGAGATTGCCTCCATGTCCAAACGTGAACCATCCTCCGCCCCCGACCTCGGCGAAGCCGAGACCGCGGTCCTTCGCGTGCTTTGGGAGCACGGTCCGCTGACGGTCCGCGAGGTCATGGAGCACCTTCACGACCGGGGTCGAAAGGTGGCCTACACCACCGTTCTCACCTTCCTCTCGCGGCTCGAGCAGAAGGGCGTGGTGGCCTCCGACAAGAACGGTCTGGCCTACGTCTACCGGGCCAAGGTCACGCGCGACCGCGTGGTGCGGACGAAGGTCCGCGATCTTCTCGATCAGCTCTACGACGGTGCCGCGGGACCCGTCGTCATGCATCTGGTGGAACACGAGCGCCTGACCGGGGAGGAGATCGATCACCTCCGCCGCCTGATCGACGATCTCGACAAGCGCTCCTGAACGCTGTCGGCGCGCCCATTGGCCGTGCCGTGCAACCCGATTGGCGATCGCCGCTACGCAACTCCGAGCCTCAGGGGGGTCCATGAACGACTGGCCGATCATCACACCGCTCCTCGAGGTGCTCTGGCTCGCCGGCCTCGCCGCGATCCCGGCGGTGCTCCTGGTCGAGCTTGCCACGCGTTCGGTGCGGTTCCGCCCCGCGACCCGTCACGCACTGTGGTGCGGGGTGATCGTGTCCTTCCTGACCCCGCTTGTTGCCGCGATCGGACTGTCCGCCCGTGTGCTGCCGACCCAGGATGATCTGCTGGCATTGCTGTCGCAGGTCGAGGCGTCGCTCAAGTCGGTGCTGCCCAACGCAACCGAGACGAGACCATCCCGAACAGCCGAACACGCCGTGCCCTTCATCGAAGCACGCGCGACCCCGTCGCCAACCGAGTCCCTCCTCGCCTTGGCGGCAACATCCGCCGCGCGACCGTCCGCCAGCGCACCGCCCGCCGCAAGCTCGACGTCCCTTCCCAGCCCTCCGACGCGAACCGCGCCCACCGCAGCGATCGACAACCCGGCCTCAACCCGGCACGGGCATCCGAGTCGTGACAGCGCCGCGTCCGCGGACGGAATCGACCTCGCCGTGACGCATCAGCGGACCGCGCCGATCGCACGATTGGCCGCGCCATTGGCAGCGCCGCGTTTGACCGATGGCCAGCCGCGCCGTGCGGCCATTGCCCCGTCTCCGCACCTCACGCCCGCCATCGAGAGCCCCGTCGAGCGCACCGCCGCGAGCCCGATCGGGACCGACCACGATCCCCTCGCCCCTGCCGCCATGGATCCGGACGTCGAGCACGCGGCAGTTCCGACCTGGCTCGACCGACTTCTCGCCATTCGCAATGCGCTCGCCAAGCTGCCGCCGCTTCCCGCGGCCCCGTGGATCGTCGGCGTGGCCCTTCTGGTCGCGTTCCGCATCGGCCAGATGATCCGCGTGCACCGGGTGGTGCGCCGTGCCGATCCCGCCCCGGACGAGCTCGTCGCCATGGTCGATGCCGTCGCGGAGAAGCTGCACTTGCGCCGCATGCCGGAGGCGCTGGTGACCGACGCCCACGTGTCGCCGATGGTCTGGTGCGGACTTCGCCCTTGCCTGGTCGTGCCGCGCGACCTCTGGTGCACGCTCGACAGCGCCTCGCAGCGGGCCATCGTGATGCACGAGCTGGCGCACCTGCGCCGCTGCGACCACCGGCTCTGCTGGCTGGCCTGGCTCGTCGGCGTTCTCTACTGGTGGCATCCCGTCGCCTGGTGGGCACGCGGTCGTTTGCACGACGAGGCCGAAGCGAGCTGCGACGCGTGGGTGGTGGCCCTCCTTCCCGGCGCCCGCCGGGCCTACGCCGAAGCGCTCGTGCACACCAACAGCTACCTCTCGAACCGTCGACGACGTTTCGCCCGCGAGACGGGTCCCGCGCTCGCCGTCGTCTCCGCCCCTTCCCTCGCGGGCCCGGCCCGCAAGCTCTCCAGGAGAATCGTCATGGTCATGACCCAACGCCCCGCTCCGCGTCCCTCGCGCCTCGGTGCCGCCCTCGCGCTCGCGCTGGTTTCCCTCTGCGCCGCCATCACACCCGTTCTTGCCTGTCCGCCGAGCGACAGTGATCAACCGGTCGCGAAGGCCCCCAAGATCGCGAAGGCCCCCAAGGCCAAGAAGCAGCAGAAGGCCAAGGACAAGACCGACGCGGCCCGGGCCGAGGCCGCGTTCTTCGGCGAGGCCGACGCCCTCGAGGCGATGCGACAGGCCGAGGCGGCCGCCAAGCTCGCGCCGCATTCCGGCCGGCTGGGCGGCATCGCCGTTTGGTCGGGCGACGACAAGGTGCCGTTCGTCATCTCGGGTCGTGCGGGAGGCGGCGTGGGACCGATGGCCGACGAGAACGGCCCCTTCGACGGCACCACCCCGCGCGAGTACAGCCTGTCATCGGGCAAGCTCGAGGCGCTGACCGAACTCATGGTCCGCAACGACGTGCCCGTCTGGGTGGAGCCCGGAGACGACTCGATCACCGTCCACGCGACGCCCGCCGGTCACGAGATCTTCGCGGCGTTCCTGCGACTGATCGAGCCGGAGAGCGGGGTCTCGGACGACGCACGCCTTCGCGAGCGTGCCGCGATGGACCGATTCCGGAGCATGCGCGATCCGCGGGCGGTGCGCGCACTCCAAGAGCAGCTTCGCGACACCGAACTCGAGCGCATGCAGATGGAGCGCATGGCCGAGGCGGCCGAGCGCGAATACGAAATCGCGTCCGAACGTTCGGAGGCCACCCAGGAGCTCATGGAGACGCTGCACGCACACCTCTCCGGCGATCTCGACGAGCAGGTGCGTCGATCGGTTGAACAAGCCCTCGCGCAGTTGAACGGGCGCGACGGCACCTTGCGCTCGTCGCGCGACCAGATCGAAGCCAAGCTGGCCGAGACCAGCGCCCAACTCGCCGAGCTCGAGGCGCGGCTCGCGGATCTCGAGGCGGAGCTCGAGTCGCTGGACGCCGACGACCTGGGCGATGGAGGTGTGCCGGACGCTCCCGCCAATCGAAGGGGCCGCGGGGCTCGCCTCCGCTCGGGAACGGCCACGGTGGCTCCGACGCCGGCCGCGCCAGCGCCACCAGCGATGGTGTACCAGCCGTTGACGTGGCCGACCGCTCCGGTTCCGCCCGCTCCCCTGGTGGCCACCGTTCCGGCCGTGCCTTCCGTCGCCGCGGTGCCGGCCGTGCCGCCCGTCGCCGCTCCGCCCGCCGCGACGCCGCCCGCCG
>JAGQOG010000106.1 GCA_020427695.1 Phycisphaerales bacterium | reverse complement strand
TCCGCTCCCTTTCGGGAACGGAGTAGTGAATCCTGATCCGTATTTACGCTTTACGCTCTTCGCTTTCCACTGTGTCGCGTGTCCTCACGCGACGGTCACGCTCTTGTCCAGGTACACGTCCTGGATCGCGTGCAGCAGCTTGATGCCTTCGCCCATCGGCCGTTGGAAGGCCTTGCGCCCCGAGATCAGTCCGGTGCCGCCGGCCCGCTTGTTGATCACCGCGGTGCGAACGGCGTCGGCGAAGTCGTTCTCGCCGCTGGCGCCGCCGCTGTTGATGAGACCACAGCGCCCCGCGTAGCAGTTGAGCACCTGGTAGCGGCAAAGATCGATCGGATGATCGGTGCACAGGTCGCTATACATCCGCTTGTCGAGCTTTCCGTAGCTGGATCCGCCCATGTTCAGGGCCTGGTAGCCGCCGTTGTTCTCCGGGAGCTTCTGCTTGATGATGTCCGCTTCGAGCGTGACCCCCAGGTGGTTGGCCTGGCCGGTGAGGTCGGCGGCGACGTGGAAGTCCTTGCCGTCCTTCTTGAAGGCGCTGTTCCGCAGGTAGCACCAGAGGACGGTGGCCATGCCGAGCTCGTGGGCGTGGTGGAACGCTTCGGCGATCTCGACGATCTGACGGGCGCTCTCGTCCGAGCCGAAGTAGATCGTGGCGCCGACGGCGGTGGCGCCCAGGTTCCACGCCTCCTCGACCGTGCCGAACAGGATCTGGTCGTACTTGTTGGGATAGGTCAAGAGCTCGTTGTGGTTGATCTTGACGATGAACGGGATGCGATGGGCGTACTTGCGCGACACCGAGCCGAGGACGCCGAACGTCGTGGCCACGGCGTTGCAGCCGCCATCGATGGCGAGCTTGATGATGTTCTCGCCGTCGAAGTAGATCGGATTCTTTGCGAAGGACGCACCCGCCGAGTGCTCGATGCCCTGGTCCACCGGGAGGATCGAGAGGTAGCCGGTGTTCGCCAGGCGACCGTGCCCGAACATGGACTGAAGGGAGCGCAGAACCTGCGGGTTGCGGTCGCTGCCGGTCCACACTCGGTCGACGAAATCGGGGCCCGGGAGATGAAGCATGCTCTTGTCCACCTTGGCCTTGTGGGACAGAAGCGCGTCTGCATCCGCGCCCAGGACATCGCGAAGGGAGGTGGCCTGGCCGGGAACGGGAGTGGTGATCGTGGTCATGGTTGGATCCTCGGATTGGCCATCATACCGGGCCGCGGCGACGCCCCCGCGAAGGGCGTCGATCCGTGCCACACGACTTCGGCGGAGGTCCGATCTGGCCGATAACCGGACCATGTCCATGCCGGTCGCCTCCATCCTGATCCCGAACTTCAACAACGGCCGGCTGCGTTCGCGCGATGGCACTCGGGACTTCATTGGCGACCTTCTGCGCTCCCTCGAGGCCACCCTGTCGGACGAGCCGACGCCATTCGAGGTGCTCGTGGCGGACGACGGCTCGACGGACGACTCGCTGGCCACGTGCCGTGCGTGGGCACGCCGATCGTGGCCTGACGGACGCCCGTTTCTCCGGTTGATCGAGCGGCCGCATCGCGGCGTGCTGTCGCAGGTGCTGAACGACCTGATGCGCGAGGCCCGGGGCTCGTACTTCTTCCGCCTCGACGGCGACATCGTGGTCCACACGCCGCGCTGGGTGTCGGCCCTCTGCAGGGTGTTCGAATCCGCGCCACCCGACCTGGGCATCATCGGACCCAAGCAGCTCACGCCCAACGGACGCATCCACTGCTGCGGCGACTGGATCCTGCACCCGCTCGGGTACCACCACGCTTGGCAGGGGGCGCCGCGCCACGCGGCCACGGAGCCGTTCGAGGTGGACGACATCATGGGCTGCTTCCATTGCATGAAGCGGGCGGTGTGGGAGTCGGTCGGCGACTACGACGAATCCATCCTTCGGGGACAAACCAACGACTACTCGCTGCTGGCGCGGCGCGGCGGCTGGCGCCTGATGTACACGCCAGCCGTCGAGTTCACGCATTTCCACGCCGAGCGCGGTTGGCGCGAGAACGTGGCGGACACGGAATCGGGTCTCGCCGAGGCTCTGGATCGCGTGCGAGCGAAGTGGGGCTTCGACCGGCTCGCGCCCGACCTTCGCGCGGTGCGCGAGCGTTGGGCGGGAACGCCACTCCTGTGGAACCAAACCGTGTGGGCGGGCGCGGACGCGCCGCGACGGCTCCATCCGACGCCCCTTGAGGACAGCCCATGGCAGGCATTCGGAGGCGACCAGTCCGCCCTCCACACCCTTGAGGGTCACGCGTCGATCGCCTTCCAGGCGATCGGGCATGCCCAGGCGCGATGCGGGCGCCTGCCCGCGGTGGTGTTCTTCGGCACCGATGCCGGCGTCCTCGCGCACATCCTTGCCCAGCGCGGAATCGAAACGACCAGCGTGCAGCACCATCCTGGCGACGCGACCCTCGGCGCGTCGGTCGTCGAGCGGGCCAGGTACCCAGGACCGGTCCCGCGCGTCGTTCATGCCGATGGTCGCGATCGCTGGCCGTTGGACGATCGTGCCGCCGACCTCGTCCTGTTGGTCGGGTGCCTGGAGCACCACTGGAATCCCGTCGGGGTGCTCCTCGAAGCACACCGGGTGCTGCGCGAGACGGGATCGGTCATGGTCCGAACCGCGTGGCGGCCGACCTTCGAGGAACCCGAGGCGGGGGACGGAGGCCACCGCTACCGGGCCCATGAGCTGCAGCTCCAGCTTCGGCACACCGGACGCTTCGAGGCGACGATCCCCCCGCTTGAGCCACCCCCCGACGGCTGGCTCACCACCCTCCTCAACCGTGCCGAGACAAGGGCCGCCCACGGGCACTTCTCGGCGACCGGCAGGCGGTGATCGGATCGCGGCGCGACCGGCCGGTCCCTCGCCCGGATCCGAGGCCCAGGAGCCACCGTCGACACTTTGGACAGATTTCCGCCACAGCCCCTGGATCTCGGCTATCATCCCCGGCACAAGTCGGAGTTCATGTTCGTCTGACCTCTGCTCGGTTCGGCTACGATTGGCCAGATCGGTTTCCCCAGACGAACGCAAGGAAGGTGCCAGCTATGGCTTCAGGCGTTGTTTCGAAGTTTATGGACGACAAGGGTTTTGGTTTTATCACTCCGGACGGTGGGGGCAAGGACGTCTTCGTCCACCACAGCGACATCGTGATGGACGGCTACAAGTCCCTCAGCCCCGGCCAGCGGGTCACGTATGACCTGGCTCACGAGGCGAAGGGTCCGAAGGCGTCGAACGTCGTCCCCGCGTAATCGGGGTCAACAACAACGAATCGCCGACCGGCCGCGACAGGTGTCGCGGCCGGTTTTCTCTCGTCGGCTGCGCCGACTCAAGTCGACGGTCGGCCGGCGGCAGCCGGCCGGATCTTCAGACGGGCCGACCTCGCAAGCGAGGATCGACCCGCAAGCGAATTGAATCACAACCGCCGTCCTTGGTCGGACGGTTGTTGGTGCCTTGTTCCAGTTCTCTTGCCGGTCGATCCTGGCCTGGCCAGGTCGGCCGGCCATCAAGCAGGCGGCTCCCGCCGCCTGACCTCAGCAGAAGCGTGCAACGCACGCCCCCGCGTGCAACGCACGCGGCACACCCTACCCCCGCCTCACCTCTGCCACCAACCGCCCCACATCCAACGCACGGGCCTCCGCTTCCACCTTCGGGGCCACGCCGGTCCAAAGCGAGCGACCGTGCTCGACCGCTTGCTTGAACACCGCCTGCAACTGGTCGGCGGTCAGCTTCCGACCCGAGGCGTAGTACGCCTTCGCGACCTGGCCGATGGCCCACGTGCTGGCGAACGTGAAGGCCCCGCTGGTGGCCGTGCCCGCAAGACTGCCGAGCATTCCCCCGACCAGCCGTCGAGCCAGTCCACTCACCAGGCCCCGAGCGAACCGCTCGACGCTCTGGGCGGCGAAGCCGGCGCCGGCGGTTGCGATCAGCTCCTTGATGTGTCCCCGATCAAGGTCGTACCCGAACGCCTGGCCGATGCGCCACACCATCTTCATCTGAAGCGGAAGGATGGCCACGGTCGCCAGCTTCTGCGGCAGCAGCTCGAGCGCGGCGCACAGCATGGCGTTCTTCCGGATGCTCTCGTCGAGGGCCGCCTCGTCGATGGCCTTCGGAGCGTTCGCCGGGGTCGCCGCGACCGCGGCGGCGGGCTGCCCGAGCAGGTTCACCAACTCGCCGTCCGATCGGGTCGATGGCGCAACCGCAGCCACGACGTCGGCGTGCTCGATCACGGATCGCGCGGTGTCGGGGTCGATGTCGAGCGCCTTGGCGACCCGCTCGAGGAACGCCCGTTCCTCCGGTCCGGTTGCCCCATCGGCATCGCATACGCACACCGCGGTGTCGAAGGCCAATGTCCTCTGGGCGGGGTCGCTCAGGTGCGCGGCGGCCTCTTCGAGTGTGGTCCTTCCCAGGAGGACCTCCTCGCAGAGGGCGGGGAAGTCCGACCCGTCCGAACCGAGGTCGTCGCAGACCTGGCGCAGACGGGCTCGTTCCGACTCCTCGGTTCGACCGTCGGCGATGGCGGCTTGGAGGGCGATGGTGGCGATGGCGCGGCTGGAGGGGTCGAGCATGTGGGCATCGTATCGGGGGCACGTCCGAGGGCGCCGGTGACCGAAACGGAGTGTGGGTCGTCCGCACGGCGACGGGAGCGTTGGTGTCGTGCCCCGCGCCGGTCGGTCATCGCCTGCGTTTCCCGCAGTCACCCGACACGCGTCGGTAACATCGTCGTTGCGCAACTTGAACAGAAGGCTGGTTGACTACCGCAACGGTTTCTCGGTGCCTGCTTCGCGCCCATCTTCAACCGGGCTGCTGCCCCCGGGCCCCCCAGGGGCGCAATCGGGCACGCCATCTCCGGTCGAGGCGACGGCCCCATCGGCGCCGGCGGCCGAGGCGGCGGACCGTCTGTTGCCCCGCGTGGGCGAACTCCACGACCGTATGGTCGCCCTGGAGGCGAGCCACGCGAAGGAGATCGAGCGACTGCCCTCGGCGCTTCAGCCCAGCGCTCGCAATCTCATCCACTACGTCGCGTTCCGGCAGCACGATCTCCGGGATCTGCAGCGGAACCTCGCCGCGATCGGCCTCTCCTCGCTCGGCCGTTTGGAGGCGCATGCGCTCGCCGGCGTGCAGACCGTCCTCGGCGTTCTCGCCTCGCTCGCCGGTCGGACGGGGCCGGCGCTGCCGGTCCCACCTGTGGATGTGGACTCCGGCGCCCGTCGGCTCCGCGAGCGTGCCAACGCGCTCTTGGGACCGGAGCCTGGCGATCGCCCGTGCCGGATCATGGTGACGCTGCCCACGGCCGCCGCCGCCGATCCGACGCTCATGGACGCCCTGGTCGAAGCGGGCATGGACGTCGCTCGCATCAACGCCGCCCACGACGGCCTTGAGGATTGGACGCGCATGGCCCGCCACGCGCGAGCCGTCAGCCGGCGGGTTGGTCGGGCCTGCCCCATCCTCGTCGACCTCCCGGGACCGAAGCTCCGCACGGGACCGATGCGATCGCGACCCGGCGTGCTCCGCTGGCGCCCGAGCCGCGACGAGCGGGGCATCGTCACGGGCCCGGCGACCGTCGTGTTCCGCGAACCGGGGATCGGGTCGGTGCCGGCGGTTGGGACGCAGGTACCGATCCAACCGGGACTGCTGTCGGATGCCGCGTGTGGCGACGAGATTCGCCTCCGCGACTGCCGCGGGAAGCGGCGGTCGTTGGTGATCGTCGCGGTGGGCGAGGGATGGGCAGCGGCGGAGGGCGATGCGAGCGTCTTCGTCGAAGCCGGCACGCCACTCAAGCGTCGCCGCCACGGGCGAACCGCGGCCCACTCGGCGGTCGCCGAGCTGCCGCCAGAGGAGGTTCCGTTGGTCGTGCGACCAGGGGAGGAACTGGTCTTGGACGCGCGCCTGAAGGTCGGCAACGCCGCCGGCGTGCTGGCCTGCACCTTGCCCGAGGTGCTCGCCGATGTGCGCCCCGGCGAACCGATCTGGTTCGACGACGGCAAGCTCGGGGGAACGATCATCGGCAACGAGGACGGGCGGGTGCGGGTGCGGATCGAGCACGGCGCTGCGCAGGGCACCAGGCTGCGGGGCGACAAGGGCATCAACCTGCCGGCGAGCCGATTGCGCTTGGCCGCCATCACCGAGCATGACGAGGAGGTCCTTCGCTTCGCGGCCGAACACGCCGACCTGGTCGGGCTGAGCTTCGTGCGCAGCGCGGAGGATGTGCGGCTGCTTCATCGGCAGCTCGACGCGCTCGAGCGCCCGGACCTGGGTGTGCTGCTCAAGATCGAGACCCAGCAGGGTTTCGAACACCTCCCGCGCCTGTTGGCGACGGCGCTCGAACGTTCGCTGGCGGGCGTGATGGTGGCCCGCGGGGACCTCGCGGTGGAGGTCGGGTTCGAGCGGCTGGCGGAGGCCCAGGAGGAGATCCTCTGGTTCAGCGAGGCAGCGCACGCTCCCGTCGTGTGGGCGACGCAGGTGCTCGAGGGCTTGGCCAAGACCGGCATGCCCAGCCGGGCCGAAGTGACCGATGCCGCCATGGCGGTGCGGGCCGAATGCGTGATGCTCAACAAGGGACCGCACATCGTCGAGGCCGTGGAGTTCCTCGCCAACGTGTTGCGCCGGATGGTGTCGCACCAGGAGAAGAAGCGGTCGACGCTCCGGCGCCTCGGCGTGGCGACGATGGGGGAGTAGGGGCGGGCGAGGCGTCGAGGCATCGAGGCATCGAGGGATCAAGGCATCGAGGGCCATCGACTCGGGCACCAGCACGACTCATGCGCGGCGGCTTCCCGATGCCAGGCCCTCGCTGACTCATTGCACCGGTATCTGTATCCCTTGATCCCTTGATCCCTTGATCCCTTGATACCT
>JAGQOG010000105.1 GCA_020427695.1 Phycisphaerales bacterium | reverse complement strand
TGTCGGCACGGCCAGGATGGCCGTGGCACCCGAGCGTGCGTCGCGACGTGTCGGCACGGCCAGGATGGCCGTGGCACCCTTCGATCTCGTCGGTCAGCGCGTCCCCACGGCACCCGCGGCACCGGTGATCTGGATGGTGCCCGTGCGCAGGTCCCAGGTCACGGTTTCGGCCTGGATGGGCGACCCCGACTCATTGATCTGCACAAGGACCTTTCGCCCGGCCCGGCCCCGAAGGGTGGCCAGTCCCGTGTCGACGTTGTAGTCGAATTCGCTGCACTCGATGTCCTGCTCGCGCGTGCGCACGAACACCCGTCCCTCCGCCCGCACGCGGAGGAGCTTGGCCGGCCCGCCCAACTCGATGCCGCCGCCGGCCAAGGGTGCGCCGTCGGAAGCGCCCTCGGCGGTCGCCGCCCCCGGATCGAGTCGAAGCACCGTCGCCATCACCGTGTCGGCGGTGAGGGTGAGCCGGTCCTCCGGCTTCAACCCCTTGTGGAGTATCTCGACCTCGTCGGTCATGGTGATGACGTAGCGGTCGTCGATCTCGCGCCGCATCTCCATCTTCTTCTTCCACCCGAAGAGGGACGTGCCCTTGGCCCCGAACGCCGACCGTGCGGCGGCGGCCGCGGCCGATCGGCTGTCGGTGGACACGTCGTGGACGAGGAGCTCGCCGTTGCCGACCACCAGCGCCTCGCGGCTCACCGTGTCGTACTCGAGGTGCTCGCCGGAGACCTTGAACAGCACCGGTTCGCCCGTGTGCGAGGCATCGGGCCACGTTTGGCTCTCCGCCGCCGCGCCGCCCTTGGCGATCACCTTGCCGATCGCACGATCCACACGTTGATCCTCGTCCGAGGAGGCGGATGGAAGGCGCAGGCCCGACGCGCCGGCACCGACCCGTCGCAGGTCGAAGGTGACGGCCTCGCCGTTGAGCATGTCGATCCGCGTGGCATCCGGCTCGGCCTTGAGGGCGACCGCCCCGCGCAGGTCGAGCGACCCGGCGCCGTCGTTGGCGCGGTCGTCGAAGGCCATCGAGCGCGACCATTCGCCGCGCAGCGGCGCCGTCGTGGCGACAACCGGTCGATCGACCCTTCCTTCGCGCGGCATCGCGACCGGCTCGTTGAAGTAGAGGAACCGGCCCGGACCCTCGGAACGGGCCTGGCCCTGGCGGTCGTCGATGCGGAGGTCGTTCATCCGATCGGCCACGAACCGACCGTTCACGATCATTACATCGCTGCCCGCGATGCGCAGGGTCCGGGCGATGGCATCGCCGCCGAGCCGGTCGGCGAACACGCGCGTGCCGTCCTTGAGAAGCACGCGCACGTCGTCCTCGGCATCGACCTCCTTCACCTCGACGTTTCCGAGGTCGGGCTCGCCCGCGGTTCGGGGAGCGTCTGCGGGTGCGTTCGCGCTGCGGGGCTGGAAGCCCACGCTCAGACGTCCGGCCCACACGCTTTGTCCGGGATCCCTCGCCTCCACGCTGCCCGCCGCGACCATCCGCGTGGGTACCGCCTTGCCTTCGTGCTGATCCATCTCGACCCGCAGCGTCTCGGACGAGAGCGAGCCGCGATCGGCCATGCGGTTCACCTTGACGCCGCCGGTCGCCTCGATGAGCTTGATCTGTGAGGACTGGTCGCCGCCGGCCGCCGCCCGGGTCGGATCGAACTCGACGCTCAGCGCGTTCGAACGCAAGGCGAAGTCGTCGCCCGCGACGCGGACGTCGCCCTGGAACTTGGCGCCGCGCAGCGCCCCTCCCTGGTCGGGGGCCGCACCGGCGGAGGGTTCGAAGTCGAGATCGACCCCCTCCTGCCAGGTGATCTCGAGGGACTGCTTGGGATCGTCGCCGGACGCGCCGGCACCGGCGGTGCGGGCGAGGATGGTCGCGACCAGTCGCACCGCGCCGTCGCGGTCGGCGGAGGCCAGGGCCAGGTCGAGGCGGCCCAGCGGATCAAGAAGCGCCGACGGCGCCTCGTTGACGGTCATGGTGCCGCGGCCGTCGATGCGACCCACACCCGTGCGCCGTGCCAACCACAGGCGCTCGCCGCGGAAGCCGAAGCGTGCGCTGTTGACCACGAACGGCGCGTCGGACGAGCCGCTGAGTCGCAGCGTCTGCGGAAGTGTCTCGTACGCCACGGAGGCGCACTGGCCGACCGTGCGCGAAGCGGGATCCTCGAAGGTGACCGGCGCCCCGACCACCTCGAGCCACACGTCGTCCGGACTCGACGGCGATGCCTGACCGACCTCGACCGGCAGCATCACCATGCGACCGGTGTACGTGATCTCGATGACGTCCGTCTCTCCCGCCGCCGACGACCTTCCGCCCGCCGGGGACTGGATCGAGCCGAACGGCAGCGCCGCCACCTGTTGCGGCCAGGGCACGACCGTGGCGGGCATGACCGGGCCCAAAGCCAGCGGCGCCAGCCAGTTCCCGAGCGACACCGCCTCGCCGAGCCGGTCGCTCTCGAGGGAGAACACGAGGCTCAATGCGTCGCCTCGGAGTGTGCTCAGCAGTCCGCCCTGACTGCGGGTGACGACGACGTCGTCGTGAAGCGTGAGACGGTAGAAGCCGCGCGACGCACGCAGCGTCGCGGGTGGCGCGGGCGTTCCCGCTCCGCCTCCGACCGGCGCGCCCGACGACGCCGGCTTCGCCGGTTCGGCAGGTCCTGCCGCGCGGTCCTCGGCCAGCTTCGCCAGGTCGATCCGGATCGGCTCGACCGCCTCGTCCACCACCACCTGCTCCGGGGCCTCGCCGGAGTCGTCGAGGGTCATGGTGAGCCCGCGCCCCTTGTAGCGGAGCGCCGGCGTCACGATCTCGACGGTCTCGTCGCATCGAACCTGGCCGCTGGTGCTGTCGAACTGCGCCTGCTCGGCGAAGACCTCCAGCGCCGGCTCGTCCAACTCGACATTCGGCGGACGTCCGTCGATGGGCCGGAAAAGCCGGATGACCACATGGCCCTCGAGCGTGCCCGACTCGATGGCGCGGCGCGGGACGCGGGCCACCGCCGTATCGGAGCGCATGGTGATGATGCGCCCGCTCTTGGGGTGGAGCGAGGCGCGGGGCTGATCCATGCGCACCCACTGGTCGGGGAGCGGCTCGACTCGGGCCGCGTTGTAGCGTTGGGCCAACCGGCCGGTCGCCGGATCGGCAACCTCGACCCATGCACCGCTCTCGAGCTTGACCGACGCATCGGGGGCGATGCCCGTCGTGGCGGCCGCCTGCTCCGCGCCCGTGAGGGACTCCGGCGCGGCGAGATCGACCGCACCGCTGATCCGGGAGGGCTTGTCCTCCTGGCGCGGTCCGCGCTCGATGTTGGCGACGACCAGGATGAGGATCGCCGCACCCACCACGCCCGCGGCCACCATGAGCCATGGCTTGCGGGTGCGGACGGGAGGCGGCGGGGCGGACGGCCTTTCGGGTTGCGCGTTCACGGAGACAGGATACGACGCCTCGTCATCGCATGCCGGGACCGCCGTTCACGGACCTACCGGTAGAGCGCCAGCGCCTCGTCCCAGCGGTCCTGGGCGTGGAGAAGGTGCTCGATCGCCTCCCGCACGGCGCCGCGTCCGCCCGGTCGGCTGGTGACGAACGCCGCCGCTTCGCGCACCTCGTCAACCGCGTCGGCGACGGCGATGGGATAGCCGCACAGGGTCAGCACGGCGAGATCGGCCAGGTCGTCGCCGATCATCGCGGCTTGGGAGGCGCGGAGGTCGAGATCCTGGAGGAGGGCACCGAAGGCGGCCCCCTTGTCGCCGGCCCCGGAGATCACGTGACGAATGCCGAGCTCGTGCAGGCGATGGCGAAGGGCGAGTCCCTTCCGGGCGGTGATCACGGCGATCTCGTTGCCGAGCCGCGTCCAGATCCGCATCCCCGCGCCGTCGCGCACATTGAAGCGTTTGGTTTCGACGCCCCGGTCGTCGATGAGGATGCTGCCATCGGTCAGGACGCCATCCACGTCGAGACAGAGCAGTTGGATGCGGGTGGCGGGGTGGGGCATGGCGGCAGGAGGCGTCGGACGCGGAGAATAGCAGGAGGACGGATGGGGTATCAGTCGAACGGTCGGGTGACGGAGGATGGGGCTTGCGGGGTGCGCGTGCGTGTGAACGCCGGACGCGTGTGACGGGGGGTATCAGTCGAACAG
>JAGQOG010000104.1 GCA_020427695.1 Phycisphaerales bacterium | reverse complement strand
TCTCCGCACGGCCTTGAAGGCCGTGACACCCACGCCACAATTGAAAAACGCCGGGCCTTGCGGCCCGGCGTCGCGTTCAACAGGTGAATGTTCGACCGATCACGGCGCCGCGCACGGACCCCATGCGGCGAGCATCTCGCCGAGATCCGCGCCGTCCACGGTGCCGTCGCCGTTCAGGTCGGCGTTGGCGTCGTTACCGCCGAACGCGGCCAGGAGCGTCCCGAGGTCGGCGCCGTCAACGGTGCCGTTGCCGTCGAGATCGCCCGTGCAGCCATCCCCGCAGAGGATGGCCTGGATCTCGAAGTTGTCGATGCCGCCCTCGGTGATCGAGTTGTTCGGCAGGTCGGAAACGCTGAACCGCACCCGCACCGTGCTCGTCGGCTCGACGAAGTCGGTCACGCGGAACGAGTGCACCTTCCAACTGGAGTCGGTGCCCGTGATCTCCATCACGCTCGTCCAGTTCTCGCCGTTGTCGTTGCTCACGGCAACCTCCATGGCATCCGCCTGGGCGGTGCCCTCGTCGTCGCAGACGAACCACGCGGCGAAGGAGATCACGCCGTCCTCGTTCTCGAGGTCGAGGGTCGGCGAGAGCAGGTGCGTCGGACCGCCGTCGACGTCGGAGATCGTGGCACTGCCGCCCGGGAGACCGTTCTGGGTCACGAAGGCCATGACGCCCTCCGTGGTCGCATCGGCGTCCGGAGCGATCTGGAGTCCGGCCGTCGAGGTGCCGATCGGCTGGACGACCTGCCACGAGCCGGAGGTGAGCTCGGCGTCGTCGATGACCGTCCAGCCGCTGGTGTCGCCCTCGAGCTCGTCGCGCAACGCGACCTCGATGCCAGTCGTGGCGAGCGCGCTGTAGGTGAAGCTCGGCGCCTGGGCCGGATCGGAGAGCATCTGGCCGGTGTTCAGCTCGGCGGTGACCCAGAACTGAACGCTCGTGGTGCAGGCCACCGCCGGCAGCTCGGCCTCGAACAGGTCCTCGCCCAGCGGAACCATCACGGTCTCCTGGGCCGGCTCGTTCGGGAGCTGGTAGTGGATCCGAGCGGAGTCCGCCACGACGGTCGCGCCGCCCACCGGGGCCAGCTTCACCACGAAGGAGTGGGGCACGTCAGGCTCGATGTAGCCGGGCAGGCCGTTGGGATAGGTGAAGATGAGCCCCGTCGGGGGCACGCTCATCCAGATGCCCAGCCCGGCGCAGCGGCCCACGACGAGGTCCTTCCAGCCGTCGCCGTTGATGTCGAACACCGCGGTGTCGTGCGTTCCGGTGAGCATGCTGGCGGGGATGTCGCCGGTGCCCTGGTCCTGGATCGTCACGCTCGGGGCGTTTCCGAGGTTGCGGTACATGTGGAGACGACGCCCGCAGCCGCCGATGTCCACGTCGACGTCGGAGATGAGTACGTCGTTCCAGCCGTCGTTGTTGAGATCGACGATGCGGGAGTTGTTGCCGAACCCGTCGTCGCCGCCCGATTGGAACGAGAAGGTCTTGCTTTCGAAGTTGGCCATGCCGTCCGAGCCGTTGCCGATGTTCAGCAGGTAGCGGTCGGCGCCGTCGTCGCCGACGACCACATCGAGCTTCCCGTCGTTGTTGAGGTCGCCCACGGACATGCCGTAGTGGGCGCCGCTGCTCGCGGTCTCGTTCTTGTTGAAGAAGCCCTCGTTCGCGGGATCGTTGTAGGCCGCCTTGAAGGGGCCGTTCTCGCTCTTGACGACGTCGTTTACGCCGTCGCCGTTCATGTCCACGATGGCCCCGGCGGTGCCGAAGCCCGACTGGATCATCTGGGGCGTCATGCGCGACGACGTCTGGTCGGTGAAGTAGCCGGTGCCGTCGTTGATGAGCAGCCGGTCCTCCTGGCTGCTGTTGTAGTCGACGATGTAGATGTCCGGCGACCCGTCGCCGGTCACGTCGCCCGCAGCCACGCCGCAGCCGTTTGGAGCCTGCGGCATCTGCGGAATCCGCGCCTCCTCGTAGCGGAAGCCCTGCCAGTCGCCGAACTCGTCGTTGCCCAGGTTGATGTAGATCCGCGGGTGCGAGATCGTCTTGGCCAGGTTCTGATTGAGGGCGGGGCAGGTGACCATGTCGAGCCAGCCGTCGCCGTTGAAGTCGGCGAGGGCCACGTCACGGTCGTTGGTGATGTCGAGGAAGCCCTGGCCGCCGTCGTCGGCGGCCGTGGCGTACTCGATCGTTCGGTCGGTCAGGACGCCACCCTCGTTCATGAACAGCACGTTCCGCTTGCCGGTGGGGTTGGTGAACGGCTGCTTGCGCACGACCACCAGATCGATGTCGCCGTCCTGGTCGAGGTCGGCGTAGGCGAAGTCCTTCTCCTCGGGATCGGCAGAGCCGAGTCCGGGAGCGGCGACAAGACGGGTCGAGGTCTCGTTGGCGAAACTGACCCATCCATCGGCGAGCAGCAACGGAGTGGTGCCGACAACGGCACCCAGCGCAACGACGACATGGAGCTCCGGTCGCTTCATGCATGTCTCCTTCGGTTGAACGGATGGAAAAGTGGGGGGAGGGACAGGCTGGGAGTATCCCTTTTCTGGATCCAAGTGTCAGCGCTGGCGGCGCTGCCCGTCAAGCGAAAAAAGAAAAAGACCCCGGCCAAGATCGGCCGGGGTCGAACGAGCAGGACGTGCTCAGAACGGATCGGATTACGGGCAGTTGCCCCAGGCGGCGAGCAGGGCGCCGAGATCGGCACCGTCAACTGCGCCGCTGCCGTCGAGGTCGCCGTTGCCGCTGCCGCCCCACTGGGCGAGCAGCGCACCGAGGTCGGCGCCGTCGATCACGCCGTTGCCGTCGAGATCGCCGATGCAGCCCGTGCCATCGCAGATCAGGGCCTCCACGTGGAACTCGTCGACGCCCGCCTCGGTGACCGAGTTGTTCGGGCTGTCGTCGATCGTGAAGCGAACGAGCATGTTGGCCGACGGAGCAACGTAGGCGCTGGCGAGGAACTCGTTGTACGCCCAGTCGCCGGCGTTGGTGGTCACGGTCTCGACCGTGGTCCACGAGGCGCCGCCGTCGTTGGAGATCTCGACCAGGAGCTCATCGGCTCCGACTGCGCCGGCGTCGTCGCAGTAGAACCAGCGGTAGTACGACACGATGCCGTCCTGGCCGTCGAGGCTGAAGGCCGGGGTGGTGAGGACGTGCGGGCCACCGTCGACGTCGGCGAGGCCGGCGCTGCCGCCGGGCGAGCCGTTCTGGGTCACCCACGCCATGGTGCCGTTCGCCGAGGCATCCTCGGACGGGGCAGCCGGCTGGCCTGCGTTGGCCGTGCCGACGGGAACCACGGCCTCCCAGCCGCCGGAGGCGCCGGAGGCGTTCTCGACGAGCCAGCCGCTGACGTCGCCTTCGATGTCGTCGGCGAACACGGTCTCGACGCGATCGATCGCCGTGGCGAGGTAGAACTCGGCCGGAGCACCGGGCGGGTCGTTGAAGACCGGACCGTTGGTCAGATCACCGCTGACGTAGAACTTCACGCCGGTGCCGCATGCGGTCGCCGGAACGGTGGCCTCGAACAGGCCGGCACCGAGGTCGGTCATCAGCGAATCGGAGAACGGACCGCCATCGACCGAGGCGAAGAGCTTCATGCTGCCGGGAACGATCTGGCCGCCGCCGATGATCGACGTCTGCACGGTGAAGGTCGCCGGCTCGTCCGGAACGAGGCTCGTGGGGATGCCGTCCGGATAGGTGTAGGACAACGCGATCGGGGGAACGTTCATCCAGATCTGGATGCCGGCGCAGCGCCCGACGACCAGGTCGAGCCAACCGTCGCCGTCGAGATCGACCGGGGCGATGTCGTAGGTCGAGGTGAGGGAGCCGTTCGGGATCACCTGGCCGATCTCGTCGAGCATGTTGTTGCTCGGCGTGCCGCCCGTGTTGCGGTAGATCTTGGCGCGACGGCCGGAGTTCGGGCAGAACGGCGGGAGGTCGGCGTCCACGTCGCAGATCACGACGTCGGCCAGTCCGTCGTTGTCGAGGTCGGCGCAGTGCACCGTGTTGCCGAACTCCGTCACGCTGTCGTTGATGGTGTACGACGTGAAGTTCGCGAATCCATCGGCGCCGTTGCCGGTGTTGATCAGGAACTTGTCCTTGCTGTCGTCAACCACCACCATGTCCATCTTGCCGTCGTTGTTGAGGTCGGCGGCGTCGATGTTGTACGGGGCGCCGGCGACCGCCTGGTCGGGGCCGCTGAAGCTCAACCCCTGGAGGGCCTCGGTCTTGTTGTAGAGCGTGGCCACGTTCTGGCCGCCGGTCAGGGTGTTCACGCGAACGACGTCGAGAACTCCATCGTCGTTCATGTCGGCCATGAACGTCGCGTTGCCGAACGCAGACGCGAGCTGCGACGAGGTCATGCGGGTGTTCGTCGAGTCGTAGAAGTGACCTGGGCCGGGGCCGTTGGGATCGTTGCCCCAGTTGACCAGGAACTTGTTGTCGTAGTCCTTCGAGCTGCTCTCGCCGGGGCTCTGCTGGCATTCGCCGGGATCGTTGGTATCGCCGTCGCCGTTGAGGTCGATGCAGATCGTGCCCGAGGTCTCGGGCGTGTCGTAGTCGGTGAAGAACAGGTCGGGGTAGCCGTCGCCGGTGAGATCGCCGACCGAGAGATCGCAGAAGCGCGGGTTGGCCGAGGAGCCGTTCTTGGCGAAGAGCGTTGGGATTCGCTCGTTCTCGAACCGGAAGCCGAGCCAGTTGCCCTGGCCGTCGTTGCCCTTGTTGATGTACACGCGGGGCTGACCCAGGATGTCGTTCACCTGGTCGCTCATGGTGGTGCAGGTGACCAGATCGAGCCACCCGTCGCCGTTGACGTCCACGACCTCGACCTCGCGGTCGTTGGTCGCGTCGAGGAAGCCGTTGTAGCCCGGCTCATCGGAGTCGGTGGCGTACTCGTCGGTCCGATCGGTCAGCACACCGCCTTCGTTCATGAGAAGAAGGTTCGGGAAGCCACCTTGGATCGAACCGGGAAACTTGCGCATGACGGCGATGTCGACGTCACCGTCCTGGTCGAAGTCACCCCAACCGAAGTCCTTCTCGAGGTTGTCGTTGACGACCATGCTGGTGGGCGCCACGAGTCGCGTCGAGGTCTGGTTGACGAGGTCGATCCAGTTCTGAGCCCACGCGCCGCTTGCAAGCAGCGACGTGGTCGAAACCGAGGCCAGGATGAAAGCAGTTCTCATGCAGAGCTCCTTTGAAGTGCCACTGGAGGGTTGGCCGGGTGCATGTTGCCGACCGAGGTGGGGGATGCAGGGTCCGGAGCGCTCCGCTCCGGACCCTGCCTTCGTTCACAACACACGGGCGATTCAACGCCCTTGCCGGGATGCCTCCGGCGTGAAGTCAGGGAACGATCGAACGCGCTATTGGCGGCAGGGGCCCCACGCGCCAAGAAGAATGCCGAGATCGGCGCCGTCAACATCGCCGTTGCCGTCGAGGTCGCCGGGGCCGCTGGTGCCCCATGCCGCGAGGAGCTGGCCGAGGTCGGCCCCGTCCACCATGCCGTCGCCGCTGAGGTCGGCGGCGCACAGCACGCACTCGTCGGGGATCCCGTTGCCGTCCTCGTCGGTGCTCGTGCCGACGATGATGTCCACGGCATCCTCGATGCCGTTGTCGTTGCAGTCGCCAAGCGGACCGGCGTAGACCGTCATGAACGCGTCCACGTCGGTCATCGTGATCTCGCCGTCCTGATCGACGTCGCCGATGGCGCAGACGTCGTCGGGGGAGACGCCGGACGCGCCGAAGCAGAGCGCCATGTAGGGCAGGTCGAACTCGTTCACCTTGTCGTCGCCGTCGAAGTCGAACTCGCGTCGGCCGAGGGAGTCGAGGAACGCCACGACCGCGTCCTGCTCCTCCGTCGTCAGGTTGAAGAACGCCACGCCCGAGGTCTCCGCCTCGCTGCCGACCACCGCGTGCCAGAAGATGGCGCCGGCGGGTCCGGCGATGCGATCGTAGAAGGTGCCGCCCGCCGCGCGTCCGTCGTGCAGCATCGGGTCGCGGGTGCGCAGGTTCCAGAGGGTCGGGGTGCGCATCTCAAGCTCGCCCGCGTCGCCCTGGACGATGCCGTCGCCGAGGAGCCCCATGTCGTGCAGCAGGAAGTCCGAATACGGCTTGATCGTCTTGCCGCGGATCGCGTCCTCGATGGACTGATCGTTGCGGGTCGTCCACTGCGCGATGTGGCACTGGTTGCAGCCGATCGAGTTGAAGATCGCCTCGCCCGTCATGCCCGACTTGGGGGTCTGCGGCGGCGGCGCGAGGTAGCGCTGGAAGTCCGTCACGCGATCGATGAAGTCGTAGCCCTGTGCGTCGGGACCGTCCTCGGGATCGGCGACCGTGTCGCAGGCGGCGAGCTTGTCGAGGTCGCCGTTCGGGGCGTTGTCGAAGGGCAGGAAGCGGTTGCTCAGGCCCATCTCGTTCTGCGAGGCGTCGGAGGAGAAGGTCAACACGGTCGCGACCTGCGCCTTCCAGCCGAATCGGCCGACGTGGAGCGGGCTGCCCTGGGGATCCTCGAACGCCTCGACCATGTGCGCCTTGCCGCTGATGCCGTCGGCGTTGTTGTCGTCGGGGTCGGCGTTCGCGAGGATGTCGGCGTCGTCGATCGCCTCGATCATGCCGAACGCGAGGGAGGAGTTGGTCACGCGAAGGGCAGTGACGTTCGCCTCCGGCGGAACGAACTCCTGGCAGTCCTCGGAGTTCGCGGCGACCTGGAGGAGCGAACCGCCGAGATCGGCGAGCGGATCGAACGTGCCCTTGTCCGCGAAGCCGAAGCGGGTCACGGTGATCGATCCCCAACCGCCCAGCGGAACGGTGTGGCAGCTGAAGCAGCCGGCCTTGTTGAAGATCGGCCCGAGGCCCTCTTCGACCGAGACCGGGATGCCGAAGCGCTCCTTGCCGATGTTGAACCGCTCGAGTTGCGAAGCGGACAATCCGGGGAGGGGATCGCCAGACTTGGGCTGCATGGCGATGTCCGCGACCACGGACGAGGCCAGGACCGTGGAGGAGACCACGAACAACACCGCCGTCGAGCGGCATGCGCTCGGCAGAACTCTTGATTCCTTCGACATCACACGAGCTCTCCTAGAAGGTGAAAAGTGAACCCGATCTGGTCGGCCATGTGTGGGGAGGAGCCGACCGGCTCGGTTGTGGGGTCTTCAAGCTGCGTACCGCCATCGAGGCATGTCACCCGAGCACCGACCGCGTTGCAGAGCGTCAACGTGTTCCGGTGCATTCAACCGCGAGGGGCCTGGATGGGCTGCACCTGGAACAAACGCCGAACAACTCTGCGACCCGCGGGGGCACCGTGGGCGCACGCCTACCGATCCGACGGAGGCATTGCTTCTGTGGAGGATACCGCCGCCAATCGTCCTTGCCACAAAAATCCTCCCGGATCGGAGATCGCCCGATCGGGCACCAGACGCCGCAGATCGGGGTTCCGTGAGGTCCGTATACTCTGGATTGTTGTCGTTTCCTCGCGAGGACACGCATGCTCCCGGCCCCAATTGCCCCCCGTCGCCGAAACGGCACTTTTTCCGGCCCGATCCTGGAAGTGGACCGGAAATCCACCCGCAGGACGGCCTTCCCGTCTGCCGCGGGGGTCGTTTTGGCCCTCCTCGTCGTCGTGGCGGGATGTGGTCGGGGAACCCCGACGGATCGAGCCTCGTCGGCGACCCCGCCGCAGGCCCGTGCGGATTTCGCGGGGGTGAGCCCGACGCCCGGTTCTGAGCCGCCGACTCCGGCTGTCGCCCCCAAGCCCACGTTCATGGACTTCCGGAGCGTACCCCGTCCCAATACGACGGCGTTCGTCGACGACCCTCGAATCGATGTCGCCCGGCGACTGCTCCAGTCCAACCAGTTTCCGGAGGCCGAGATGGTACTCCGGACCATCCTCGCCAAACACCCCGATCGCGCAAGGGCCCGGTTCTACCTGGCGCTCGCCATCCACAAGCAGAAGCGATACGCCCAGGCGCGATCGGGCTTCGAGCGGGCCATCGAAGCGGGCCAGGGATTCCCCGAAATCGACCATGCGTTCCACTTCTACGGCTGGTGCCTGTACTACCTCGGAGAGCTGCCGGCGGCGCAGGCCGCCTTCGAAGAGCATGTCCGGCGGGTGCCGACCGAGGGCGATTCCTATTTCGGGCTCGGGTTGATCGCGATCGAAGACGATCGGGTTCAGGAGGCGATCACCGATTTCAAGACGGCGATCGACCTCCAGAAGGACAACCCCGGGCGCAAGGCGGACGTGGCCAAGTGCCACGCTCGCTTGGGCGACGTCTACCTGCGACTCGATCGGGTCGAGGAGGCGGGCGACGAGTACCTTGCCGCAGTCACGCTCTACCCGAACCACTACGAGGCTTGGGCCAAGCGAGCCCGCGTGCTGTCGCGCCTCGGGCGCGAGCAGGAGGCGAAGTCGGCGCTTCGCGAGCAGGAGGCGGCGATGCGCCGTGTCGGGCGGCTGCCCGAGGGCGAGTCCCTCCCGCCAGCAGAATCGTCGCCGGATGCGCCGCCAGAACCATCATCCGACCCATTGTCGGATCCGTCCGCGCCGCCGACCGAGGGTGCGGACGGGGACGGAGGTGGCGGCGCGGCCTCAATGGAGCAGCCATGACAACCGGTTCCCGTCTTGTCCGTCGTGTGGCGCCCGCGCTGGCGGTGGTCGCCGTGTGCCTACCTTCGTGCGGCCCCGCAGGGAACGAATCGCCTCGCACGGCCGCAGAACCCTCCGCCAATCAAGGGGGCGACCAGACCGTGGCCCCGTCGGCGCTCGCAACGCAAGCCGCCATCCACCTGACGGATGTCACCGCTGACAGTGGGCTCGACGCCGTCATGACGTCGGGGTCGCTTCCGTCGCAGCAGATCCTCGAGGTGAAAGGGGGCGGGCTCGCCCTCATCGACTTCGACAACGACGGAGACTTCGATCTCTTCATGCCCAACGGCGCCAGCCTCGCGGATCCGGAGGGCGGCCCCGGCGCCAGGCTCTTCGAGAATCTCGGCGGACTCCGGTTCCGCGACGTCACCGCCGCCTCCGGGATCGCGCACCACCGCTGGTCGTACGGCACCGCGACCGGCGACGTCGACGGCGACGGTCGCGACGACCTGTTCATCGCGTGCTTCGGCCCCGACGTTCTCCTCCGCAATCTCGGCGACGGTCGATTCGAGGACATTTCCGAACGTGCGGGCATCGGCGGCGCCGGCTGGTCCACCGGTGCGGCGTTCGGAGACGTGGACGGCGACGGCGATCTCGATCTCTACGTCGCGCGCTACGTCGTGTTCGACCCTGCAAAGCCACCGTCGCCGACGATCTTCCGCTCGCTGCCGGTCATGGCCGGCCCCATGGGCCTCGAAGCCGCGCCGGACACGCTGTGGATCAACAACGGCGACGGCACCTTCACGGACGCCAGCGAGCGATCGGGGGTGCATGCGCCCGATCCGTCGTACGGCTTGAACGTGGCGATTCTCGACCTCACGGGCGACGGCTCGGCGGACATCCTCGTGGCCAACGACTCGCGTGCGAACTTCCTCTTCCGAGGCCGCGGCGACGGCTCGTTCGAGGAGGTCGGAGAGGCGTCCGGCATCGCGACGAACATGGAGGGCCTGGAGCAGGCCACCATGGGGATTGCCATCGCCGACGTGGACGGGAACGGTCGTCCCGACGTGTTCACCACCAACTTCTCCAGCGACACCAACACGCTGCACCTGAATCTCGACGGCCGGTTCTTCGACGACCGCACGCAGCAGTACGGACTCGGCGCGGTCAGCCGTCCGTACCTCGGATGGGCCTGCGCCTTCGCCGACCTCGACCTGGATGGCGATGAGGACCTGTTGGTGTTCGACGGGCACGTCTATCCGCAGGCGTCGCGGGAGGCGATGGACTCCGACTACGAGCAGCCGCCGCTCCTCTTCGCTCGCGACGGGAAGCGCTTTCGCAAGGTCGAGGCGACCGAGGCCGGAGCGTGGCTCGCCGAGCGTCATCGCGATCGCACGGCGGTGTTCGCCGATCTCGACGACGATGGCGACGTGGACGTGGTGGTGGGGGAGCTCAACGGACCCTTGCGCATCCTGCGCAACGATGCCGCGGGCGCATCGGCGGGATCCTGGCTGCGGGTGCGGCTCGACGATCCGGGCACGCCGGGAAACCGCCACGGCATCGGCGCCACGATCGATTGCATCGCCGGGAGCGCCGAACAGCGCCGCTGGCTTTGGGGCGGAGGACCGTTCCAGTCGACGACGGCGCCCGAGGCGCACTTCGGACTTCCGTCGGGAACGGAGCGCGTCGACGTGGTCGTGACCTGGCCCAACGGCCAGGTGCAGCGCGTCGACGGCGTTGCGGCCGGAGCCCCGCTGGTCGTGCGGCGCGAGGCCGCCGCATCGCCCTGAGCGCGGGTGGGAACGGCCCTCAGGACTGCTCCGAGCCCGCCGCCTGCTGCGCGAGCTCGATCACCCGCTGCTGCTCCTGCTTGTACGGAACGTAGACCTCGTTGAACCACGCGTACCACGCCGGCATGTCGTAGCCGAGACCGGCGGTGGACTGTCCCCAGTCGTTCGAGGTCATGGCCACGAGCGAATTGTGGACGTCGATCCGGTAGTTCACGGCGACCGCATCGATCACCCGCAGGAGCGTTCCCTCGTAGACGATCCCGATCACCGGCTGGAAGGCGCCGGCGTTGCCGCCGACCACGGGCACCAGGTTGGCGACGTAGGACTTGCTCGTGCCGATCGCGATCCAGGCGAGGTCGCCCTTGTTCTCGACTCGATCCTCGGTGGCCTGGGCGAAGATCAGGAGCGGAATGGCGGACAGGGCGTCGAGCGACGCGGCCAGCGTCGCCGAGGCGTTCGCCACGGCGTGGTTCCGGTCGCGCAAACCAGCGTCGATCACCCGCAGAACGGCGGGAGGCGTCGGACTGATGATGCGCACGATGGCGTCGGCACGCAGCGCCTTGTCGTCGGCGTGGATCGCCACGTACGACAGCGCCGCCTGGCCCGCGTCGCCTTGACTGGCGAAGTGATCCAGGACGGCCGCTCGGATGGCGCTGTCCTGATCGGCGAGTTCCTCGAACATCGGGATGAACGCCGCCGGGTCCGTGAACTCGCGAAGCTCGGCCAGCCCCTTCTCGCGCAAGGCCGTGGGCCGGCGGGCGCCAAAGCAACGCCGTGCGAGGGCCCGGATCTGACCGGCGTAGTTGCGGAGCTTGGCCCGAGCCTGAAGCTCTTCGAGCGACAGCCCGTCGGCGGGCGGCGCCATCGACGGAACCGCGCCCGTTCGTGGCAGCGGCGTGAGCAGAATCGGGGGGATGGATGCGGGCGGAGCGCCGCCGGCCGACAGGCCCAGCGCGAGCACGATCAAGGATGCGTTGAAGAGCATTGGGGGATCGGAGGGCGGCGGGCGGCCGCAGGTGGGGGCGTGCCCTCAGTTGTACCCGCGCCATCAGTGCTGGTGCACCAAAAACTCGACCGGAGCTGTTCGGCGGGGTCGGAAGGCCACCTCCGGGCCGAGGCTGCGGACTCAGTCCTCGCGCGTGACCCACGAGTCGAGCCGTCCCAGCGCACGCCGAGCATCGTCGGCGGCCCGCCGCGTGGCGAACGAGCCGACGCGGACGGCGTACACCGGCTTGCCCGCGGCGTCCCGTGTTGGAACCACCGAAACCTGCCCCAATCCGTGCTTGGACGCGGTGCCTCGGACATCGTTGGCTGCGCTGTCGGCGTTGCTTCGATCGCGGAACGCCCCCAGTTGGATGGTCCAGGTTCCGGTCGCGGAATCAGCGGTCGCTCGTCGCATCCCGTGGGGGAGGTTCGCCGGTGGCTTCCCGTGTGCGGCGTCGCTGGCGGCGGTCGCCTGCCGCGCCGCTTCGGCCGCCTCCTCCCCGCTGAGCAGTTCGGACGCGGAACGGAACGCCTCCGCGGCCTCGGAATAGCGCCGCGACTCGTAGCGCAGCGTGCCCAGCATGGCGTAGGCGCTTCCGGCCGTTTCGCGATTGGTCGAGCGTGCGGCTTGATTCAGGGCCTGCTCCGCCCGATCGAGTTCGCCGAGCCGATAGGCACTGAGCCCGGCGATGTAGTTGGCCTGGTCCTTCACGGTGCCCTGACCGCTGGCGGCGGCGGCTTCGGCCTCGGTCAGTGCCTCCGCGTACGATCCGCGGCCGTAGAGATCCATCGCCTGGTCCAAGTCGCGGGCCGCCTGGGGACTCCCGCACGCCGACAGCAGCATCAGGATCGCTGCCGCAGCCAAGGCGGCGCCCGATCCGCGGCGTGCCACGCCAATGCGCGGGGCGCGGGACCGGCACGCGTGGCTGCGATCTCTGGCGGAGGACGACACGGTCGGTATGGTAACACGCCTTCGGTCTCCGCCTGTCGAACCGACTCCGTCGGCCACCCTTCCCGGCACACCCATGCAACTGCTCAGACAGATCCTCCGACGCCAGGTGCGGTCCGCGTTCCAGGTCGCGGTGATCGACGACCAACGCACGTGGCGAGGCATCGACCTCCTGGGCGGCGCCCTTCACCTTGCGAGGCACATCGAGTCGGGGAGCAGCGCCGAGCGCATCGGGGTGATGCTGCCGACCTCGGGAATGTTCCCGGTCGCGCTGCTGGCGGGGTGGCTCCTCGGGCGCACGGTGGTGCCGCTCAACTACCTCCTCTCGAGCGACGAGATCGCGTTCATTCTCGACGATGCGGATCTGGACGCGGTGGTGACCGTCGGACCCCTGGTCAAGATGGTCGGCGAACTGCCCACGCGGGTGCGGCAGATCCGGCTCGACGAGCTCGCCTTCCGCGGGCTTCCTCCGCTGCGCCTGCCCCGCCGGCGAAACGAGGACTTCGTGGCGGTCCTGCTCTACACCTCAGGCACCAGCGGTCGTCCCAAGGGCGTGATGCTCACCGCGGCGAACCTGGCGGCGAACGTCAGCCAATGTGTCGAATGGGCGGGCTTCGGACGCTCGGACGTGATGCTCGGGGTGCTGCCGCAGTTCCACAGCTTCGGGCTGACGGTCCTCACGCTGCTCCCGCTGGCCGTCGGATGCAAGGCGGTGTACACGGCGCGGTTCTCGCCCGCCCGCATCCTCGATCTGCTGCGGACGCACCGCCCGACGGCGTTCATCGCGATCCCGTCGATGTACCACGCCCTGCGGAACGCGAAGTCGGCCAAGGCCGAGGACTTCGCCTCGCTGCGCTACGTGGTGTCGGGGGCCGAACCGTTGCCGGACGCGGTGGCTGCGGCGTTCCGCGAGCGGTTTGGCGTAACGATCAACGAGGGCTACGGGCTCACGGAGACCGCTCCCGTCACCAACTGGTGCCGCCCGCAGGAGCACCGACCCCACTCGGTCGGCCCGGCACTGCCCAGGATTAACATCCGCATCGTCGGTCCGGACGGCCGGCGAATGGGGCCCGACGAGGAGGGCGAGGTGCGCATCCATGGCCCGAACGTGATGCGCGGCTACCACGGGTTGCCCGAGTTGACGGCGAGCGAGTTCGACGCCGACGGCTACTTCTGCACCGGCGACATCGGCCGCCTCGATCGGGACGGCCACCTCTTCATCACGGGTCGGCTCAAGGAGATGTTGATCATCGCGGGCGAGAACGTGTTCCCGCGCGAGATCGAGGAGGCGCTGAACGAGCACCCCGCCGTGCGCGACTCCGCGGTGATCGGCAAGCCGGATCCCGGTCGAGGCGAGGTGCCCATCGCCTTCCTCGAGCTCGAGGACGGTTCGACCGTGGACGAGTCGAGCCTCCGTGCGCACTGCCGCGAGCGATTGCCCCAGTGGAAGATCCCCCGCGAGTTCAAGATCGTGGAGAAGCTCCCGCGCACGCCGACGGGGAAGATCCTGAGGCGTGAACTCAAGCCGTAGACGGCAGGTATCGTGGCGCGTGGGGACGGAGGTCGGGGCTTGCGGTGTGGGTAGACGAGCGGCGTTCGGAGGCGCAGGGTGGGGGTATCAGGTATCAGGTATCAGGTATCAGGTAGCAGGGTGCGTGGGAACGGATCGCGCTATTCGCGCGAGCGGACGGTGTCGGTACTGGAGCTGCGTGCGATCCGTGCAGCACGGGACGCCCGCTGATACCTGATCACCCTCGGTGCAAACGTGCCCGCCGGCGCGCCACGCGCCTTCCGTCCGAACGCCAACCCAGCGCTCGCTGATACCTGATACCTGATCCCTCGAACAGTCGCTCGCGCCGCTCGCCTCATGACGCTCCCAACCGTCGCCGATCGCTACCCACACTCTCCCCAGGCGCCGAGCAGGAGGCCGAGATCGGCGCCGTCCACGGTGCCGTTGCCGTCGAGGTCGCCCGGTCCCTTCGTGCCCCACGCGCCGAGCAGGATGCCGAGGTCGGCGCCGTCCACCATGTCGTTGGCGTCGAGGTCCGCCGGACACGGGACGGGGCACGCGCCTCCGATGCACATGATCGTCAGTGTGCCCGTGCCTTGGGCGTTCGCGAAGCCGCCGAGACGGATCAGGTAGGTCTCGCCGCACACGACCTCGAGATTCATGCGGCTCGTGAAGCTGGGCACGCAGCCCGGCGCATCGTCGCTGCATCCGACGAGCGACAGGGCGTCGCACGAGCCGGTGTAGCCCGCGAGCCGCGTGTCGAAGTCCGCGGTGCCGCAGGTGCTCACGACCGCGAAGCCGTCGCAGGTCGCGGCGTAGCAGTACCAGATGTCCGCCCCGAACTGGTTCCCGCTGCCTTCGTCGCAGGCGGCGGGAAGGGCAGGTCCGCTGGTGGTCGCCCCGATCGTCGAGAAGGGGAACGACCCGGTGCCGACCGCGATGCAGCCGCCGCAGTCGTCGTTCGCCGGCGGGGTGCCTTCGCAAAGAGCGAATGCTTCGACGGCACAGTCGATGTCCCACTTGCCTTCGCAGCAGAAGGCGTCCTGGGCGCAGACCAGCTCGCAGCAGTCCACGTCGGCGCAGCCCGTCCCGCCATGAGGAAGGAAGCAGTCGCCCTCGATGCCGCACACCGGTCCGCATGCCTGGTCGCAGTTCAGCTCGAGGAGATAGTGGTTCGACTCGATGCACCCGACCCCTTCGCCACCAGCGTCGGGATAGGTGCCGGACGCGACCAGCACCCACCAGGTGCCGGGCGGCAGGCAGGCCTCTGCGTTCCCGGGCACGCACTTGAGGCTCGTCGCCAGAAGCGGCGCCGTGTCGAAGTTGGCGCATCCAGCGGGGAAGACCGCGGCGTAGCCGACGAACTCCGAGGCGAACTGCACCTCGATGCGCACCAGGCCGTCGCCGTCCGGGTCGTCAACCGAGAATTCGTAGACGTCCACGTCGGGCGGCACCGATCCGACATCGCGCAAGGTCCCGCACACCACGGACGGGCACGGGATGGCCTGCGCGACGGCGTTGGCCACGGGGAAGAGGCACACGTCGTTGGTGCGGATGCCGCAATCCTCCGACTCGATCACCGCACCGTTGGGACAAGGCACCTCGCAGGCGGCGAGACAGAGGCTGTTGGCGAGCGCCACGCAGATCGTGTCCCAGTTGCCCGAGCAGCAGGAGGCATCGAGCTGGCACACGGCAGTGCAGCACGGTCCGTCGCTGCACGCGGAGCCGAGGTGGGCGACGAAGCAGTCGCCCGCGGCCGCGTCGCCGCACTCGAACATCTCGCCGGACTCGCAAACGAAGCCGGCGATGATGGAGCAGGTGCTGTCCCAGTTCTTCTCGCAGCAGAACGGATCCTGGTTGCAGACGGCGTCGCAACACGCGGCATCGTTGCATCCGGGCGTTCCGTTCGGAACGAAGCAGTCGCCGGAGGAACCGGAGCCGCATACGCCCGGACAGAGCTCGTTGGCCAGCAGCACGCAGTCGATGTCCCATGCCACTTCGCAGCATTGCGGGCCGAACACGCACACTGTTTCGCAGCAGGAGGTGCTGGCGCATCCGGGCGTGTCGTGCGGCTCGAGACAACTCCCCGAGGCCGGACACTGGCCAAGGACAGGAGCCGACGGCGACAGGGCCAGTCCGAGAAGCAGCGCGACGACGGCGGTCGTGGAACGGACGGTGGTCATGGGAAGGCGAAGGGGCGGCACGAGGGCGGCGAGGATCTGACCATACGCTGCGACGGTGCAGGTTGATCCCCTGCGACCGGGAGTTCGGCGGGGAATGGTCGTTCGGACAGCATGGCACGGACTCGAGGGCAACGCCTACGGAGGCGATGGAATTCAGCGCCCATTCCTCCGCGTACGTGAAACGCGGACGCACGCGACTCGAGGGTGGAGGGTGACACGGCCTTCCAGGCCGTGGGATGCGGAGTTGGAGGTTCGGCACGGCCAGGATGGCCGTGGCACCCGACGTTCGCGACTCGGGGGTGCGGAGTTGGAGGTTCGGCACGGCCAAGATGGCTGTGGCACCCACGTTCGCGACTCGGGGGTGCGAAGTTGGAGGTTCGGCACGGCCAGGATGGCCGTGGCACCCATTGCGATCCCGGCATGAAAAAGAACCCCCCGGCCTTTCGGCCGGGGGGTCGATTCCAGGTCGCGATTGAAATCGCTTTGGCCGAACGTCGGCCCGATCAGATCAGAACTGGGTCAGGGTGACCGTACCGCTGCCGGAGGCTCCGTTGTAGCCGCCGATTCGGATGAAGTAGGTCTGTCCCTGGGTCACGGGCACGAGCATCAGCGAGCTGAAGCCGGAGCAACCGTCGCCGTCGTCGTTGCAGGCCTCGAGAAGGAGGCTGTCGCAGGTGCCGCTGTACGCGGCCAGACGGCTGTCGTAGTTGACCATGTTGCAGGTGCTGACCTCGAGCGTGCCGTCAGCGGTCGCCGTGTAGAGGTACCAGCGATCGCTGCCGAAGCCGAGGCCGGCGCCCTTGTCGCACTCGGCGGGAAGCGGCGGGGGGCTGTTCGTGTACCCAACGGTCGAGTACGCGGTTTCGCCCTCGAAGATCTCCTCCGCGGTCGAGCAGTCGTCGCCCGCGAGTCCCTCGCACTCGCCGCCGCAGGTCAGCGTCACGTAGTACGTGTTGCTGCCGGAGGACGGGCAGGTGTAGGGGCCCCAGAGGCCGAGGAGCAGACCGAGGTCGGCACCATCGACATTGCCGCTGCCATCGAGATCGAAGTCGCAGGCATCGGTGCCCCAGGCGCCGAGCAGGCTGCCGAGGTCGGCGCCATCGATCACGCCGTCGTCGTTGGAGTCCGGGCAGCAGTCGCTGCCGCCGCACGGGAAGCCGTCGAAGGCGTTCGGAGCCGCGAAGAACCAATACGTGCCGGGCTGGAGGCAAGCGGTGAAGCTGGCCTCGGCGCACGGGTTGGCGGTCGCGAACGGATTGAGGGCGGACGCGAGGCTGCAGTCCGGAATGCCGCCGGTGTCCACGATGCCGATCACGAGCGGGAACTCGGCCGTGCCGCTGAAGGTGACCTCAGTGGCCGTCTCGAAGGTGATCTCGTACCAATCGGTGTCGCGGGTGCCGCCCGCGGCCCAACCGGTGCCGCAGATGGTCGTGTTGCACGCGATCGGCTCGAACGAGGGCTTGCCGAGCGAGCACACATCCGGGCAGAAGTCGAGCGCCTCTCCAGCGCAGAGGCCGTCCCAGGCAACCGTGCAGCAGAAGCTGTCAACGGCGCAGACCGCGGCTTCGCAATCCGGATCGTCGCAGCCGATGCCGCCGTTGGCGGTGCAGCAGTTGCTGTCGCCACTGACCGGCACGTTGCAGCCGCCGTTGGTGTCCTCGCCGCAAAGCTCGGTCTCGGCGACGGAGCCCTCGGGGCAGGTGAGATCGCACTCGATGCAGAAGATCGCGGCCTCGTCGGCACAAGTCTGATCCCAGGCGATGGCGCAGCAGAAGCTGTCTTGGCTGCAGACGGTGTTGCAGCAGTCCTCGTCATCGCAGAACGGCGTGCCGTTCGCGGTGAAGCAGTCGCCGGTGCCTTCAACGCCGCAGGCCGGCGGGACGCACTCGCCACCGCACTCGAGGGTGACGTAGTAGTCGTTGGAGCCGCTCTTGCAGGGGAAGCCGTCGAAGGTGTTCGGCGCGGCGAAGAACCAGTAGGTGCCGGGGCCGACGCAGACGGTGATGCTCGCCGAGCCGCAGAAGCCGGTCGTGGCGAACGGGTTGAGGGCCGACGCGAGGCCGCAGTCCGGGATGCCGCCGGTGTCGACGAGGCCGATGACCAGGTCGATGGTGGAGGTCGCGGAGAAGGTCAGCTCGCCGCCGGTCTCGGTGCTGTACTCGTACCAGTCGGTGTCACGGGTTCCGCCGGAGGCCCACACGGTGCCGCAGACGGTGATGCCGCAGTCGATCGCCGCGAATCCGGGCTTGCCGATGGAGCAGATGTCGGGGCAGAGGTCGATGGCCTCGCCGGCGCAGAGGCCGTCCCAGGCCACGTTGCAGCAGAAGCTGTCAACGGCGCAGACCGCGGCTTCGCAGTCCGGATCGTCGCAGCCGATGCCGCCGTTGGCGACGCAGCAGTTGCTGTCGCCGACGACGGGCACGTTGCAGCCGCCGTCGGTGTCTTCGCCGCACGCCTCGGGCTCAGCCTGCGAGCCTTCGGGGCACTCGAACGGGCACTCGGGGGCGCCGCAGATCGAGAACGCCTCGTTGA
>JAGQOG010000103.1 GCA_020427695.1 Phycisphaerales bacterium | reverse complement strand
GGCCTTCGCTGGCGGCGACCTCGCGGAGCACGGCCTTGAGGCGCTCCTCGAACTCCCCGCGGAACTTCGCCCCGGCCAGGAGCTGGCCCACGTCGAGGGCCACGATCCGCGAGTCGCGCATCGACTCGGGGCAGTCGCGGTTCACGATTCGCAGGGCGAGACCCTCGGCGATCGCGGTCTTGCCGACGCCCGGTTCGCCGATCAGGACGGGGTTGTTCTTGGTCCGTCGCGACAGCACCTGCATGCAGCGGCGGATCTCCTCGTCGCGACCGATCACGGGATCGAGCTTGCCCGCCTGGGCCCGCTCGACCAGATCGACCCCGTACTTCTTGAGGGCCTCGTAGCCGCTTTCGGCGTTGGGGTCGTTCACGTTCTCGACCCCCGACGCCTTGCGGATCTGCTTCACCGCCTCCAGCAGGCGCTTGTGCTCGGCGCCGGCCACCGACAGGACCTCCTTCGCCGGCGTCTTGACGTCGGCGAGGGCAAGCAGCAGGTGCTCGCTCGACACGTAGGCGTCCTTCAGGCTCTTGGCCTCCTTCTCCGCGGCCTGAAGCACGGTCACCAGCGACGACCCGGTCTGCGGCTGGGCGCCGCTGACGGTCGGAACGCGCCGCAGTTCGCTCTCGGTGATCTCGACCACCCGCGCCGAGTCGACGCCGGCACGGAGCAGGATGGAGGAGGCGACCGACTGTCGATCCTCGAGCAGCGCGAGCAGGACGTGGAGCGGTGAGATCTCGCCGTGCGAGCGGCTGGACGCCAGCGACTGCGCGTTGGCCAGCACTTCCTGGGCCACGGTGGTGAATCGATCGAGACGCATGTTCAAGGGCCTTCCTCGGCCTCTCCGGCCGGTGGTGGCAGGCGGTCTCCTCCCCCGCGCGGGGCGAGGACCGGCGGTTCCTTCGGTCGGTCAACAAAGGGCGCGCCCGGGCAGGACGCGGTCAAGGGCCGAAGCGTCCGGAAAGCCCTGCCGAAGTGGCAGCATCGGGACGGGATGCCCCGCCGTCGGGGCATGGTCCCGGAAACGACGCGAGCAGTCGAGTGGATCCGCCGATCCTCACTCCCGAATCGCCTGTCCGGTCCAACGGCCGCACTCGGAGACCAAGCATGCCCTTCCGGCTCTGGAACACCCGGTACTCCGAACAGGGAGCGCTCCTGGCGGCGCTGCTGCTTGGCCTGGCGGCGACCACTCTCGGGAATCCGTCCGTCATCGGGCTCTCGATGACGGTCCTGCTCGCCCTGCTGATCTGGTCCCTCGTGCGCACCCGAACCAAGGCGATCGCGCTGGCCGAGTCGATGACCGAATCGCTTCGTGCCAGCGAACATCGCCTGGCCCTGGTCCTGGAGGCCACGGCCGATGCGCCGTGGGACTGGGATCTCGATACGGATCAGATCGTGGCGAGCCCGCGGTTTCTCGAACTGCTGGGCCACGAGCGCATGCCGTCCCACGGCAAGGACTGGATGGAGCTCGTCCATCCGGAGGATCGCGCGACCTTTCGACTCGGGGTCGAACAGTGCCTCGTGGGCGTCAACGACCTGCTCCGCGCCGAGTACCGCATGCGGCGCCGCGATGGAGAATGGGTCTGGATGCTGTGCCGCGCCCGGATGGTGGATCGGTGGCCCGATGGGAGAGGCCGTCGGCTGGTCGGGGCCAATACGGACATCACCCCATCGAAGCTCTCCGACACCGAACGGGACCGCGCCTACGGACTGCTGCGAGCGGTCACCGACGAGAGCGACGACGCGGTGTTCGTCAAGGATCCTGAGGGACGCTACCTGATGGCGAATCCCGCCCTGGCCCAGATTGTCGGTCGAAGCGTCGACCAGATCCTCGGACAGTCGGACGAGGCCCTGTTTCGGCCCGAGGATGCGGTGGCGATGAGAGAGACCGATCGGCAGGTGATGGAGAGCGGAGAGCCCGCGCGGTTCGAGCAGGTCGTGACCACCGCCCACGGCGAGCGCTGCTTCCTCACGACCAAGACCGTGCGCCGCGACGCGGCCGGCGTCGCGATCGGCGTCGTCGGACTCAGCCGGGACGTGACCGACTACCGCAGCGCCCTGGCGGAGGCCGAGGCGGCCAACGCATCGAAGAGCGAGTTCCTCGCCAACATGAGCCACGAGATCCGCACGCCCATGACCGCCATCCTCGGATTCGCCGACCTTTTGGCGGAGGACGACGCCGAGGTTCCATCGCGCGGCCGCCGCCTCGAGGCCATCGACACCATTCGGCGCAACGGCGAGCACCTGCTCGGGATCATCAACGACATCCTCGATCTTTCCAAGATCGAGGCGGGCAAGATGACGGTCGAGCGCTTGCGGTGCGCCACGCTCCAACTCGTCGAGGAGGCGGTTCGGCTCGTGCGCGTGCGGGCGGAAGGAAAGGGACTCTGGCTGCGCATCGATCCCGTCTTCCCGCTGCCCGAGACGATCGAGACCGATTCCGTGCGGGTGCGGCAGGTGCTGGTGAATCTCCTGAGCAACGCGATCAAGTTCACCGAGCGCGGGGGCGTGCGGATTCGGGTGTCGTTCGAGGACACGCGAAGGCCGCTCTTGCGCTTCGAGGTCGTCGACACCGGGATCGGCATGAGCGACGACGAGATGCTGCGGCTCTTCCGGCCGTTCACCCAGGCCGACGCGTCCACGACGCGTTGCTTCGGGGGCACCGGGCTTGGCCTGACGATCTCGGCTCGGCTTGTGCAGATGCTGGGGGGCGGCATCGAGGTGGCCAGTGCGCCGGGGATGGGCAGCACGTTTTCGGCCACGGTGGCGACCGGTCCGTTGCTCGGCGTGCGGATGCTGGACGCGGAGGGGGACGCACCGGCGCTGCCAGCGCTGCCGCCAGCAAACACGGACCGTGAACGGCTCGATGCCCGGATCCTCCTCGCGGAGGACGGACCCGACAACCAGCGGCTGATCTCGTTCCACCTCCGGCGGGCGGGGGCGGAGGTCGAGGTGGTCGCCAACGGACGGCTGGCGCTCGCCGCGATTCGCGCCGGCGCCCAGTCGCAACGGCCGTTCGACCTGGTGGTCATGGACATGCAGATGCCCGAGCTCGACGGCTACGAGGCGACGCGACGCCTGCATGCGGAAGGCGTTCGGATCCCGGTGCTCGCGCTCACCGCGCACGCGATGAGCGGCGATCGGGAGCGGTGCCTCGCCGTGGGATGCGACGGCTACCTCGCGAAGCCGGTGGATCGGGCGACGCTGTTGGCGGCGTGCCGCGAACTGCTGGGTCGTCCTCGCGCTCGCGCCGCATGACGGATGTCGCGGGGTGCGCCTACGCCGGGTGCCACGGCCATCTTGGCCGTGACGAACGTGCAGTGCGTC
>JAGQOG010000102.1 GCA_020427695.1 Phycisphaerales bacterium | reverse complement strand
CGGGTGGCCACGTTCTCAAGGAACACGCGATCGTGGGTGACGAACACCGTGGCGAAGGACCGTCCGCCCGCCGCCTGCCGACCGACGAACCGTTCGAGCCACTCGATGCCGTCGAGGTCGAGGTGGTTGGTGGGCTCGTCGAGGAGGAGCAGATCGGGCTCGCCGCCGCAGCTCGCCAGCGCCCGGGCGAAGGCGAGACGCTTGCGCCAGCCGCCCGACAACGCCGACTCCTTCGCCGCGGCGTGGGTCGCGTCGAAGCCGAGCTTGTCCATGACGATTTCCGCCACGACCTCCGCCTCGTGTTCGTCGGTGTGATCGCCGAGCCCCGCCCGGGCCGCCTCGACCACGATGGTGCGGGCGATCGTCCCGTGCGGGAAGCGGTCGTGCTGCGGCACCGAAACGGCGCGAACGCCGCGGGCGACCGTCACGGAGCCCTCGTCGGGTTCCTCCTCGCGAGCGAGAATGCGCAGAAGCGTGCTCTTGCCGGTGCCGTTCGGACCGATCAGGCCGATCCGGTCCCCTTCCTCGACGGCGAGGCAGACGCCGTGGAAGAGCGTGCGGAGGCCATGCGACTTGGCGATGTTCTGAACGGTGAGGAGCACGGCGGGACTGTCGGCCTCCGACGGGAGAGCCCAGAGGGTAGGCGAACAAGGCGGGAACGCGGCCGGCACCGGCCGGCGCGAGCGCGCCCGGCACTCCGGGGGCGCTCCCGCCCGTGTATTTCGCCTCCAGGTTCGACGCTCGGCTGCAGGGCTCGCCGGACGGTCGTGACTCCGTCCAGCGGCCGAACCCCGACCAGGAGAGGAACAACGATGAACAGCCCTGTGATGCGCGTCGCTGTGGCCGCGGCCGCGGCCCTCGGTCCGGCGGCGATGGGGGGAGGACCGGCCCTGTGCCTGAATCCCCAGCCGCCCGTTCCGGCCGGCACCGCCTCCGAGCACGTCGCCGCGTGCGATGTGGACGGCGACTGCCTTCTGGACCTGATCACGCCGAACAAGGCGCAGAACACGGTGCTGGTGCTGAAGAACAACGGCAACGGGGGCTTCGCCGCCGCCGTCGCCTACGCCGTTGGTCCCGATCCAGAGGCCACGGCGTGCGCGGACTTCAACGGTGACGGTGCCGTCGATCTCGCGGTCACCAACGAGGACGGCAACAACGTCTCCGTGCTCCTCAACACCGGTAGCGGCACCTTTCTGCCCCAAGTGACCTACGGGCTGGGCAGCAAGCCCAGGGACATCGTGTCGGGCGACTTCAACGGCGACGATGCACCGGATCTCGCGATCGTGATGCGCGATCTGAACAGCGTGCGCGTCCTGACGAACAACGGCAACGGCACCTTCTCCGGCCCTCAGAACCACCCGGTGGGCGCGGATCCCCGCTTTGTGATCGCATGCGACGTGGATCTCGATGGCGATCTCGACCTTGTCGCGAGCAACAGCGACGGACAGACGGTTTCGCTCCTGCGCAACCCCGGCAACGGCGCATTCCTGCCGCAGGTCTCCTACTCCGCCCCGGGCGATCCGCACGGGTTGGCGTGCTGCGACCTCGATCTCGACGGCGACCCGGACCTGGTCGTGGCGGCGGAGAACAACAACGTCGTTCGCGTGCTGCTCAACAGCGGCTCCGGCACGTTCGCCCTGGGCGGGTCCTTCCCCGTGGGTTCGCTTCCGGATGCCGTCGCGTGTTGCGATCTCGATGGCGACGGACGGATGGACGTGCTGGCCGTGAATGCGGGTTCCGGAACGCTCTCCGTTCTGCGCAACACGAGTCCGGACGGAGGGCCGGTCTCGTTTGCGCCCCAGGCGACGTTCGCGACCGGAGCGATTCCCGAGTACGTGATCTGCGGACCGCTCGACGGCACCGGCGGAGCGGACGTGGCGGTGGCTTCGAGCGGGACGTCCACCCTGACGTATCTGCGGAACTGCGGTCAGGGCGAGTTCCTGGTGGGGGACCTGGACGGCGACGGCGCGGTGGGCGGTGCCGATCTGGGACTGCTTCTCGGCTGTTGGGGGCCGTGCTTCACCACCTTCTGTCCGCCCGATCTCAACGGCGACGGCCTGGTGAACGGGGCCGACCTGGGCATGCTGCTTGCCGACTGGACGGGCTGACGCGGCGAATCGGCGGAGGGCCACCGGGACGGCGAGCACTCCTTCCTCCCGTCCGGTGGCCTTCGACGATCGCGGCCATCGTTCCCCGATACAGTGCGGTCATGCGATCCACGTCCGATCCCGATGGCACCGGTGCGCTTCGCCAACTCGTCCTGGTCGCGAGCCTGGCCGGCCTGGTGGTCCTGGTGGTGGCCGCGGTGTCGCTTCCGTGGGACCGTGGATCCTCGACCGTCGCCGGGAGCGCCGGAGGCGAGCCGCCGCCGACCGCGCCGGCGCCGCCCGTTCCATCGGCCCTCGAGAAGGCCGCACTGGCCCAGTCGGCAGCGCCCGCGCCGCGACCGTCAACGCCCCGGGTCCCACCCAAATGGATCTGGTCGAACGCCTCCCCTGCCCCCAACGAGGAGGTTCGACTTCGCCGCACGATCGCAACTTCCGGAACGCCCCAGCGCGTAGTGCTGCGCGTCTCGGCCGACAACACGGCGGTCGTGCGCCTGAACGGCCGGGAGATCGGCCGCTCGTCGGACTGGATGACGCCGCTTGTGGTGACCGTGACCGGAGACGGGTTGGCGCCCGGTCCCGACGGCGCATCCTCGATCGTGATGGAGATCGACGCCCGCAACGAGGGCGGACCCGCCGGCGTCGTGGCAACGGTCGAGATCGTGCCGGCCGACGGTCCTGCGTTCCACGTGGCGACCGACGAGCGATGGGAGTCGCTCGACCCCGACGGATCGATCGTCGGGCCTTCCACCGTGCTGGCCACGTTCGGTGGCGGACCGTGGGGCGCGGTGCCCGGGGTGTTCGATGTGGAGCTCGATCGGCACATCGTGGTCCCGCCCGGATTCGTCGCGGAACTCGTGTGCGCCGTGCCCCGCTCGCAAGGCTCGTGGGTGAGCCTGGCGGCGGACGACCGCGGACGGCTCCTGGCCAGCGATCAGGGTGGCGGCGTGTATCGAATCACGCCCATGCCGATCGGCAGCGAGGCGGAGGCGACGGTCGTCGAATCGATCGACCTTCCTGTCGGTGCGGCCCAGGGGCTGGCGGTCGTGGACGGCACGCTCTACTGCGTGATCAGCGAGAACCGCGCGGAGGGTCCGGGGTTCTACCGCGTGCGCGACACCGATGGCGACGACCGCTACGACGAAGCGACGCTCCTCCGCGGATTCACGAGCGGCGGCGAGCACGGACCGCACGCCGTCGTCGAGGGCCCCGACGGCATGCTGTACATCGTCGCCGGCAACCACACGCCGCTTCCCGATCCCGAGCGTTCGCTGGTGCCACGGTGCTGGAGCGAGGACCTCCTCCTGCCGCGCCTCTGGGATGCGGGCGGCCACGCCGTCGGCATCCTCGCTCCCGGCGGCTGGATCTGCCGCACCGATCGCGACGGGTCGATGTTCGAGCTCGTGGCGATCGGCTTGCGCAACGCGTACGACATCGCCTTCGACGACGATGGCGAACTGTTCACGTACGACGCGGACATGGAGTGGGACATGGGAGCGCCTTGGTATCGGCCGACCCGCCTGTGCCACGTCGTCAGCGGCGCTGAGTTCGGTTGGCGCTCGGGAACGGGCAAGTGGCCCGCCGAGCATCCGGACAGCGTGCCCCCCGTGCTCGACCTGGGCCCCGGCTCCCCGACGGGGCTCGCCTTCGGTCGCGGAACGAACTTCCCGGAGCCGTACCGCTCGGCGCTCTTCGCCCTCGACTGGACGTTCGGCACCATGCGGGCGATTCACCTTCGCCCGTCGGGCGCCGGCTTCGCGGCGGAGACGGAAGTGTTCATGACCGGCCAGCCGCTTCCCCTTGCCGATGCCGTGGCCAACGAGCACGACGGAGCCCTGTACCTGGTGGTTGGCGGCCGCGGACTTCCGTCGGCGATCCTGCGCGTGCGCTGGGTGGGCGAAGACCCGGGCGCTGCCCGACTCGCCGCTTCGGCGGCCGCAGAGGATCCCGTCCGCGCGCTGCGCCATCGGCTGGAGGCGCTCCATCGTTTCGAGACGGTCGACGAGGCTCGGGCCGGCGCGGGACCGGAGGACATCGATCTGGCGTGGTCCGCGCTCGGCCACGACGATCGGCTGGTCCGCTACGCCGCCCGGGTGGCGCTCGAGCACCAGCCGCCGGATCGCTGGATCGACCGGCTCGCCGGCGAGCAACGGACCGCGGCCCGCATCGCGGCGACCATCGCGGCGGCGCGGTGCGGGGCGGCCGGGCTGCCGACGCTGCTTGCCGGGCTCGACACCATCCCCTGGAACGCGCTGGACGAGCACGGTCGGCTCGACCTCCTGCGGGCGCGGTCGTTGTGCCTGATCCGCCTCGGCAAGCCCGACGCCTTGACCTGCCGTTCCCTGGCGGCGCCGATGGAGTCGATCTACCCGACGGGCCAGGATCTCGTGGACCGGCAGCTTTGCGACCTCCTGGTCTTCCTCGACTCGCCGGTCGTCGTGGCCCGCACCGTGCCGCTGATGGAGCGGGCCGACGCCAGTCCGGCGGAGGCGGTCGATGAGGCCCTGCTCGGCCGCAGCGAGTCCTATGGACAGGTGATCCTGCGCATGGCGGCCAGCCAGCCGCAGCGCCAGCAGGTGCACGATGCGCTGGCCCTCCGTTGCGCCACCAAGGGGTGGACGCCGGATCTGCGCGAGCGCTACTTCCGCTGGTTCGAGTCCGCCCGGCGCACCAGCGGCGGCTTGAGCTTCGTCGGCTTCCTCGACAACATCCGCGCCGATGCGCTGGCCCGGATGCCCGAGGCGGAGCGGAAGCGCTACGCCGATCGGAGCGAGGACGACCTGTTCGGAAGCGCGCTGGGCGGCGCCAGCGCCGAGCGCCCGCAACCGGTCGGACCTGGCCGCGCCTGGACGACGGACGAGGCGGCGGCGCTCGCGAGGGATGGATGGGGCCAACGCAGCTACGAGAACGGCCAGCGCATGTTCGCGGCCGCGATGTGCATCCAGTGCCACCGCTTCGCGGGCACGGGTCGCATGGGCGGGCCCGACCTGACCACGGTGCCCGGTCGCTTCACGATCCGCGACCTGGCCGAGGCGGTGATCGAGCCCAGTCGAACGGTCTCGGACCAGTACCGGCAGTCCGAATTCGTCGTGCGCAACGACCGGGTCGTGATCGGACGGATCGTCGATCGCGACGAGCAGGGCGTGACGGTCGTCGAGAACCTGCTCGCGCCGCAGGCGACCACTCGGCTCCCCGCCGCCGACATCGTCGCCGAGCACCCCTCGCTCGTCTCGCCGATGATGCCGCACCTCGTCGATCGGCTCAACGGCGACGAACTGCTGGATCTCCTCGCGTACCTCCTCTCCGGCGGCGATCCGCGGCACGCGGTGTACAGCGGAGCCGCCAGCGGGGGATGAACGGGTCGGTCCGGCGCTACGGACGACGCGGCATCACGAGGGTGGTGTCGTTGAAGTGGCGGGTGAGCGACACCACGGTGCCGTCGGCGGCGCGGTCGAAGACAAGGACGATGGCCGGGTTCATCTTCAGGAGCCATCGATCGGGCTCGTCGGTCGGTCGGAGCTGCACCGGGATGCCTTCGACGGTCCGGATCGCCAGGGTGCCCTGGTCGTCGAGAAAGACCTCGATCTCCCCGTTGGCCTCCGGATGGAAGTAGCGGCCCACGAAGGGCTTCACCCGCTCGGCATCGACCACGTCGGCCTTGGCGAGCTGTTCCGCCAGCGCGGTGCCTTCGCGCGGCACGTCGAGCGTCACGCCGGACTGGTGGAGGTGCATGAGGTTCACGTTGCCGTCCGCGTCGCGCTCGAACGACACCGCGACCGCGTCGGGAGCGATGGCGAAGCGCCAGTGCTGGGGCTCGACGCCCGGTTCCGGCTCGAGCAACTCGAACGCCATCTGGCTCGGAATGTCGAGCACCAGCTTGCCGTCGCGCGCCTTCACGGTGAAGCGCTCGTTGCGGAAGGTGGCGAAGTTCGCGACGTACGTGCCGAGGTAGGGGCGGAAGCGCTCCGGCACGGCCACTTCGACCACCGGTGCATCCGGGTGGAGCAGGAGGCGCTCGATCGGCTCCTCGAGGCGAATCGCGGTGAGCCCGCCCCGGGATTGCGTGAAGTAGAGCACCACCAGGCGCTCCGCCGGCCAGGCCCAGGCGACCGTTCCGTCGGAGCCGCTGTGGCCAACGATGACGGGCTTGGCGCCCGGCTGGCCTTGCGGCACATGAAGGACCGCCATGCGGCCGTACCAGACCTCGAGCCCGGGAAACTCCGTGGGGAAGGGCTGGTCGGATCCCAGCATCGACATCCGCGTGACGGGTTCGAGCGTGCGGGAGATGGCGGCGGAGCTGAGCACTTCGCGCGGGCCCGCCTTCCCGCCCTCGAGCCACATGCCGAGGAACCGTGCGTAGTCCGACGCGGTCGAGTAAAGCGTCTGCGAGCCCCACGCGAACGGGTAGAACGCGCCCTTTTCCGGTCCCCACACCCGCGCCCAGGCGCCCGTGGCGCCGGCGTAGAGTGGTGCCACCTCGGCGAGCCGCGGATCGGCGGAGTCGATTCCGTAGAAGGTTCTGGTCATGCCGAGGGGCTCGAGGAGTTCGTGCTCCACGAACGCGTCGAGACGCTGTCCGCTGACCACCTCGACAACGGCGCCGAGGGCATCGGCGCCGGCGTCGCTGTACCAGAACTTGCTGCCCGGCTCGGACTCGGGTCCCCGCTCGCCCACGGCATTCGCCTGGGCCCGGAGGTCGGAGAACTCGTCGATCTTGGTCATGATCGTGAGAGGCAATCCCGACCGGTGGCTCATGAGCTGGTCGATCGTGATGGATCGCGAGCGTTCGTTGTCGAAGCCGGGAAGGAACTTGGACACGGGATCGTCGAGGGCGAGCTGGCCCCGGTCGATGAGAATCTCCGCCGCGGCACCGGTGAGCGCCTTGGTCATGGAGCGGATGTTGCAGACCGTGTTGGGGGTCCACGGCGCGTCCGCCTCGCGGTCGCGCAGGCCGAACACGGCTTGGTGGACGAGGTGGCCGTTCTTGACGACCACCAGTTCGGCACCGACGACGTAGTTCCTGTCCACGAACTCCTGGACGACCTTGTCGAGGGCGGCGAGCGAGTCGGCCCGCATGCCCTGCGACTCGGGCGTGGCGACCGGGATGGACGCGCCGGTCGTGGCGGCCGGCGCGGTCGGCGCGGGACTCGTGGCCGCAGGGGCCGCATCCTGAGCGAACGCACAAGGCGCGCGACAGGCCATTGCCGCGAGGACCAGCGTTGCCAGGCATTGGGGCGGGTTGGTTCGTCGCATGGTGCGTGCTCCTGGGTCGCGAACGACGATTCCGTCGGAACGAAACAGTCTACCGCCTCGGATGGTCCGATCGCTTCGTCGACGACATCCGCGACGGGCGGCACCGGAGTCGCACGGTCCGCGTATGCTGAGGCCATGCACACGATGCGCACTGCAATCGCCACGCCCGTCGTTCTGGCGCTGCTCGGATTCGGTCCGCCGCCCGCCGTCGAATCCGGGACGACGCCCCCGGCAGCGCCCCCGGCCACAACTCCGGCAGCGCCCCCCAAGGCACCGCCGGCCGCGGACGTGCCGACGCTTTCCACGACCGGCGACGCGCCGACCGATCTACCCGGCCTGCACAACGTCGTTCTCTACGCCGACGGCCTCTACAGCGGCGCGGCGCCGGACGGGAAGGCGGGGTTCGAGACGCTCGCCGAGCTCGGGGTGCGCACGATCATCTCGGTGGACGGCGCGGTGCCCGATGTCGAAGCCGCTCGTGCTCGGGGGATCCGCTACGTGCACCTGCCGATCGGCTACAACGGCATGGACCGGCAGCGCACGCTCGAGATTGCGAAGGCCGTCCGCGAGCTGCCGGGACCGGTCTACGTCCACTGCCACCACGGCAAGCACCGCAGCGCCGGTGCCGCGGGAGCCGCGGCGGTCGCGCTGGGCATTCTCTCGCCCACGGCGGCGGTGGCGCGCATGCGGATCTCCGGCACCTCGCCCAGCTATCCCGGGCTCTTCGCGTGTGTGACCGACGCATCCGTGGCCACGTCCGAGGAGCTGGCCTCGGCCAGCAGCGCCTTCCCCGAGGTGTGGCGCACGTCCGGGCTCGTGCGTTCGATGGTGGAGGCGGACGAGGCGTTCGACGGCCTCAAGGCGATCAAGCGGGCGGGCTGGACCGCCCCGACCGACCACCCCGATCTCGTTCCCGCCGCGGAAGCGGGCCGCCTCGCCGACCTCATGCGGAACCTCGTCGACGATCCGCAGGTCCAGGCGAAGCCGAAGGCGTTCAAGGAGCAACTGGCCGAGGCGTCGTTGCTGGCGGCGGCGCTCGAAGCCGGTCTCGTAGCGGGCGATCTCGCGCCGGACGAGCTGGCAAGGAGGTTCGACCGCGTCTCCGAGTCGTGCACCACGTGCCACGCCGCGTACCGGAACCCGCCGGACGCTCACACGCCGTAGAGCTCGGCGCAGGTGTTCCGCAGTCGGGCGATGAGCGGCTCCGCGTGCGGCGGTTGT
>JAGQOG010000101.1 GCA_020427695.1 Phycisphaerales bacterium | reverse complement strand
TCGAGCGTCCGCAGCCGGGCGAGGTCCTGGGCCACCACCGTCGACAGCAGTGCCTGCACCGCGGGATCGATCGTCGTGCGTCCGCCGGCGGGGCGCAGGGCGAGGGCGAGCGCGGCGGCATGCGGCGCCGCATGCGTTGGTGCTTGTTGAACAAGCGCGATCCCGCGCTCGCGGGCGCGGCGACAGGCGCGTGCATCGATCATGCCCAGTTCCAGCATGCGGCCGAGGACCCAGTCGCGGCGCCCGCGCGCCTCGTCGGGATGCCGGTCCGGCCGCAAGCGCGAGGGCGATTGCGCCAGCCCGACGAGGAGGGCCGCTTCGTCCAAGGTCAGATCCCGGGCGCGACACCCGAACCAGCGCCAGGCGCCCGCCTCGACGCCGCGCACGTTGCCGCCGACCGGAATCAGGTTCAGCCAGTCCTCGAGGATCCGGTCCTTCCCGCGGCAGCGCTCGAGCTGAATCGCCCGCAGGGCCTCGATCGCCTTCGCCACAAAGGTGCGCGGGCGGGGCTCGACCATGCGGCACACCTGCATCGTGATCGTGCTCGCGCCGGAGATCACGCGTCCATGGGCGACCATCTGTCCGAAGGCGCGGACGACCGCGAACGGATCGACCCCAGGATGCGAACGGAAGCGGGCGTCCTCGGCGGCGATCGCGGCGAGGGGGAGCCACTGCCCCATCGCCTCGAGCGGGATGGGCTGTCGAAACTGCTCGTCGGAACCGACCCGCCGCGCGAGGACGCCGCCCGCGCGATCGAGGACCTCGGCGCTGGCGGGCACCGCGTCGAGCAGGTCCAGGCGCGGGGGCCAGTGCGCGTTGGCCCAGGCGAGGAGCGCGACGGCGAGGAGCGCCATCGCGGCAAGCGCCGCGACACCTCGGCGAACACGCCTCCGCCAGCGCGACCGGACGGGAAGCTCGCGTGCGGTCGCGGTCACGGCTTCACCACCACCCGGCCGCCGCCGGAGCGCGACACGATGGCCGGGTCGTACATCGACGACGCCTCGATGGCCGGAAGCGCGCTCTCGGCGGCCGCCGTTGCCCGCAGGGCGTATCGATAGTGTTGCGCCGTGCGGGTGGCGGTCGCGAACAGCACGATCCGGTCGTCCAGGAACTCCGTTCGCTCGGGCACGGAGACATCGACCGAACGGTCGGAGGTCAACAGGCGAGGGTGCTCCGCCTCGAGGCCAGTGGGAAGGAGATCCACGATCGCGACATGCTCGATCGACTCGTAGCGATCGAGCGACGGCGCGTCGAGGGTGACGTCGACGATCACCACGTCGCCGACGCGAACGTCGGTCGGATCGATGGGTTCGCCGCGCCGATCGCTCCACGTGCGTCGAATGCGGAGGGCGTGATCCAGCGCCGGCGGCGGCTCGACGGGGACGCCCTCGGTGGTGACGACCACCATTGCCCGACCGGTGTCCACCTCGAGCATGGCGGGAAGGGAGCCGCCCGGGAGCCGAATGGTGGCACCGGTCCCGGCGATGCTCCGTGTGGTGCCGTCGTGTGCGCGCAGGTTCGCCGCCAGCGGCGCCTCCTCGGACCGGCTCTCGAAGTAGCGAGAGAGTGCTCCCAGCGCCTCCGCGTTCTCGATCGTGCTGGCCCATCCATGCGCGTCCCGCGCCGCGAGCAGGTGCCGGGCGAGGAGATCCGCCTCCGGCCGGTCGGGCGCGATCGCCACGAAGGCGTCGAGCATCTTCGCTTCCTGCACCACGGCCGACGTCAATCGCGCCGCGGTCGCGAGGGCCACGGTCGCTCCCGAAGCGCCGAGGAGCGCCTCCGCGCGGTCGTCCCGCCCGGCCTCGTGCCAAGCGAGCGCCAGGCGCGCCCGCGACTCCAGGTCGAGCGCGGGATCGTCGTCCAGCCGTGCCATCCAGCCAAGCGCAGGACGGCCGAGGCGGGCGGTGGCCTCGCACAGGAGGGCGCGACGAGCGGGATCGGGAACCGACTGCGGGGCTTCGACCTGCCGGGCGAGGTACTCGGCGAGCGCCGTCAGCAGCCGGGGATCGACCTCGTGGCCGAGATCCCGCGCTTCCGCCAGCGCCAGGGCGGCATACGCCGAACCCCACGGCGACGGTTCGCCACCGCCCGGCCAGTAGCTCAGCCCGCCGGAAGGCAGTTGCATGGAGCGAAGCCGGTCGACGCCGACCTCGATGTACTCGGACAGGACCACGCCGAGCTGGTCGTCGCCGGTGGGCGGCGGCAGCACGCGCGGCGCGATGAGCGCCGCCAGCATCCGCCCGACGGTCTGCTCAACGCACCCGTAGGGATAGTCCAAGAGCTCCCGCACCGCCGGCTCGAGTTCCGCCTTCGGCGATCCCGCGACCACCACGCGAACGCGAGCCTGCTCGGGTCGCACCCCCAGCGAAGGCTCGATCGTGACCGGAGCATTGACTTCCGCCACCGCGAGCGCCGTCTTCGCGGTCCACGCGACGGCGGGCCGAACGAAGACCGGCGCCTCGGCGGTGGCGTCGGGGATCCGCGCCGATGCGGACAGCGCGTCGGGCGACGCCCCGGCTGGCGGGATGGCCGCAGCGCACACGCGCACGCGCAGCTCCGTCGTTGGTGCTCCAGCTGCGGCTTCAACTCCGAGTCGGTGGCGGACGAGTAGCGACCCCTGCGGAGGGACGATCGACAACGGCGGCGCCGCGTCGGGCTCACCGATCCGATCGATCCGCCCGGGGCCATCCAGGGCCACGGTCAACGCGACGGTCAACGGTTCGTCCGTCGTGTTCACCAGGCGGACCGGCACCTCCACCGTGTCGCCGGGGGCGGCGAACCTCGGCGTCGAAAGCTCGGCCATGAGCGGCGCGCTCAGCACGACGCTCCCCTCCGCTGCCCCGTAGCGGTCGCCCGCGACGGCGAGGGCCACGAGCCGCATCCGTCCGTTGAGCGCGGGTCGCTCCCAGTGCACGTCCAACACGCCGTGCTCGTCCGTCTCGGTCCATGGCTGCACCAGGATCGCCGAGGCGCGTCGAACGGCCGTGGCGTTGCCGCGCCGCAGGTCCGCACCGTCGTCGCCTCCATCGCCATCGCCGCCGATCGAGCTCGCACCGGGCGCCGGCTGGACGTCGGGCAGGAGGTCGCCGAAGACGTCGCCGGTGCGCACGCCAAGACGGACCTGGCCGAGGAAGTGTTCGTGGGCGTCGGGGAGATTCCACGGTGCCAAAGCGAGGATGCCGTCGTCGACGGCCCAAACCGCCACCATCGGGCGGCGGCCGCTGTTGGGCGTCTCGACCGCAACCTGCACGTCCAAGGGTTGCTCCGGCTCGCAGCGATCGGGGCCGCTGATGGTCACGCCCAACTGCTGCGCCGCGTGGTCGGTGTGCAGCGTGGCCACACCCCAGGCCCGCGCGGGGAGCCAGGTGGTGCTCGTGGGATCGACTTCGCGCACCACCGTCGCCACGAGGTAGCCGCCACCGCGAAGATTCGCGGGGATCCGAACCGGCACCGCCAACGAGCCGCCCGGGTGGGACAGCACCTGGGTGGCGAGGACGCGATCCGTCTCGAGCGTGAGCAGGAGCGTTCCGGCCAGGGGGCTGCGCACGAGAACGACGGCGGTGTCGCCCGGACGATACGACGGTCGATCCGGTTCGATCACGATGCGATCGGGTTCGTCGAGCGCGACCCGATCGCCTCCGGCGCCCGCGGCCTCGATCTCGAGTTCGGTGCGCAGGCCCGAGGCCGGGTCGGCGACCGAGAGCCGGTACGACCCCGGCGACGGGAGCGTGATGCTCGCGGGCACCTGGTCGCCGTCGACGGCCCAACGCCGGACCTCGTCGGCCCGCGGCAGCGATCTCCACACGGCCCGACCTTGAACGAGTCGCAACTCCGGCACGCGTTCGATGCGTTCGAGCCGGAGCTCGACCGATCCGAGCGGGCGTGGCTGGCCGTCGAGCGTGCGCCGTTCCACTCGAAGCGGGATCGCCTGACCGCTCGGAAAGACGCTGCCGCGAACGACGTCGTCGAGGGCGATGCCGAGGTGATCGGCGGCGGTGTCGCAGCGCACCGTCGTCGTCGTGCTGATCGCCCGGCCGCCCTCGTCCACCACGGTGACGACGAACCGACCGAGGTAGAGGCCGGGTGGCGCATGGGCTGGTACGGGTAGATCGACCGTTGCCCGGCCGTCCCGATCGAGCGTCGCTTCGAGCTCCAGCAGATCCAAGTCGCGCGTGGTCCAGTCGTCCGACGGCTCCGCGGGAGGCGGACACCGCAAGGCGAGATCGCCCGGCCACACGACCGCCTCGGGAACCCAACGGCCGCGGGCCGCGACACGCAGGCCGGTGGCGGGGGGGCCGGCCAGCGAGCGGGCCACGACGCCGATCGTCGCTCCGCTCGTGCCGCCCGAGGCTGTCGTCGCGGGCTCGACGAGCAGTTCGAGCCGAGCCGGAACGAACGGCTCGATCCACGCCGCCGTGCCGCCGATCGCCTCGGCGGCGCCCGGCACATGGACGCTGAACCGGTAGCGACCGGTGCGTGCGGATTCGGGCGCCTGGTACGTGAGGTGGAAGGTGCCGTCGGCGTTCGCATCGACGATGAACGCCGACTCCGACACCACCGCTCCATCGGGACGGCGCACCAGCAGCGTCAGCGGCACGCTCCCCACGTCGCCACCGTCGGCTCCGCGCGTCATGCCGAAGAGATGCACGGTTTCGCCCGGACGATAGACGCCGCGCTCGGTGGTGATGAATGCGTCCAGCCCGCCGGGACCTGCGGAACCGCCCGTGGTCGGCGGACGTCGGCCACCGACCGAGGAATCGCGCATTGCCCATTCGTCACGAACGCGCAGCACGCAAAGATCGCGGTCGAGGGCCGCCGTCACGGCGAACGCCGGTCCATCGGGATGGTTGGTGGGGACCGCCAGACGGACGAGGCCGTTGCCGTCCGTGTTCGCCTGGGCCAACACCTGGTTCGCCGCCGAGCGCACGGTGACGACGGCGTTCGCAACCGGGGCCCCGGTGCGGATCGACGTGACCCAGGCGACGATTCCATCGCTTCCGTGCTTCAGCGTCAGCCCGAGGTCCGTCACCGCCACCACGGCGCGATCCGACAGCCAGCGCTGCTGCGGGTCCCGCGCGGTGATCCGGTAGATCCCCAACGGCTCGGCGTCGAACTGTCGGAGTCCGATGCCTTGGCGCAGCGCTTCGTTCGGCTTCGCGTCCAGGGCGATGGTCGAGCCGGGCAGCGTGCGGCCGACCTCGTCGTCGGGGCGATGCAGGAGGGCGGCCACCACCTGGTCGGGGTGCACACGGCAGGCGTCGAGCCGGACCTCCGGGATGTTGCACGTGAGAAGCGGCACCTGGAGGTTGCCGTGGGGCGAGAGGACCCCGCTCGCCTCGAGGACGATCCCCGCGCGCCGGTCGGGAATGGTGGTGTGAAGGATCGTTGGATCGGTCGTGATCGCGCCGTCTCGTCCGACCAGTCCGGCGGGAACGGTGATCGTGTAGCGGTTTCCGGGAATGAACGCGCCCTCGAGCCGAACGGCACGCGAGCGCACCAGGACGGACAGCGGCTCGACGGGCGGCTCGACCACCACCTGCGGGGCAGATTGCGCGAGGTCGCATGCCCTCGAGGTGCGAAGCTCGATCGAGCTGGTGGCCTCGAAGCCGGGCTGGTCCGCCACGGCCGACAGCACGGCGAAGGCACGGGGCACCGGGACGACGATCGTGCGTTCGACGCCGATGGACGCCGTGCCCGCGTCGGACAAAGGGGACGCTCCGGAGAGCACGTGGATGCGGACCGGGCCCCGATCGGGGACGGGACAACGGACGAGGATCGCGCTGCCGATCGGGTCGGGAAGCACCTCGAGGGAGACGCCTTCGGGACTCTCCACTCGGAGGCGCGGCCCGATCTCCGCCGGCGCAACCGCACCGTCGAAGGACAGTCGGATGTCGGCGATTCCCCCATCGACGCCGAGAAGCTCGTGGCGGAGCAGTGCCGGCGTGGGAATGGGTGCCGCCAAATCGGGCGGATCCACCGGCTCGCCGTGCGGCGGTTGCGCGGTGTGCTCGGATTCGGCGTCCGAGGACACGCTCGGATCGGCCTGAATCGGCGACTCGGCGGGTGCGGTTGGCGACGGGGTGGAAAACCACCACCAGCAGGCGACGTTCAACGTCGCCGCGGCCGCGACCAGCGCGGCGACAGGGAGACCGGGACGAGGCACGGATCGACTCCGAATTGAGGGCGTGAACGCGGTGAGCGCTCGACCGGATGTCATCGGCCATCCCGCACCGCGCGGAACACAGTTCGTGACGGTACCATCGCGGCCATGGAGAAGCCCCTCAAGAGTCCCCGGATCATGTTGATCTACGCGATCTTCCTGGTGGCGTGCGGCGTGGCGGCGTTCGCGATGTCGGGCTTCGACGCACGAGCCCGCACCGCCCTCATTGCCGGTGGCGGTGCCGCGGCGGTCATGGCCGGCTGTGCATTCATGGCGGCGCAACTGCAGCGCTCGCGTGCCGTCGGCATGACGGGCATTCACCTGGGCCTGATCGCACCGATGGTCTTCGCCGGCCTGTTCCTCTGGCGCGGTCTCGAGGCGTACGTCAGCTACAAGGCCGGCGTCCCGCCGCTGGAGGCCCTGGTGGCCGCCCACAACGCGATCCCGGGTGCAGACCCCATCTCCGTTCGCCCGCTCTACCTGCCGATCGTTCTCGCCCTGATGGCCACCGTGAGTGCGATGGTGTTTGGCATGCTTCTGATGACGAGGCCCCCGAAGGAAGAGCGCGCGTAGGAACGGAGGGCGTGCTGCGACCAAGGTGGGCCCTCTGAGCCGGCGCACACCGTCCCTTGGTATCCGCCACCTGATACCTGATACCCCGCGTCCATCGGGCAGACGCCCGCCAACGCGCACCGACCGTCCTCCGTTCCCACGCTACCGGCGCGCTGCTCCCGCCTTCGGCCGCTTCACGACCTCGACGACCGGCGCTTGCGTCCGGTCGAGCGCTCCCCGGATCACCCGCGCGATTGATGCGGGATCGAGTCCCGCCTCGGCGAGCTGCTCGCCGCGTTCGCCCTGGTAGATCCAAGCGTCGGGGAGGCCGAGTCGCGTGACGAGACGGGTGTCGAGGCCGAGATCGTTGCATGCCTCGAGCACACAGGCTCCGAAGCCGCCCCGGATCGAATGGTCTTCCACGGTGACCACGGGGATGCCGCGACCGAGGAGCTCCTTGAGAAGCTCCTTGTCAACCGGCTTGGCAAAGCGTGCGTCGTAGACGCTGACCTTGTACTCGCTGTGACCGTTGAGGTGCTCGAGCGAGCGCATGGCCTCGATCGCCATCACCCCCAGCCCGAGGACCGCCAGGTCCGGTCGATCGTGCACCACCAGCGGACGGGCCTTGCCCAACTCGAAGGGTGGGCAGGGCCGATCGGCGAACATGTCGCTCACACTGTCGCGGGGATAGCGGACGGCGGTGAGCCCCTTGTCGTAGTCGGCCATGAAGGTGCACGCCGCCGCGAGGGATGCCTCGTCCATGGCGCCCATGATCACGGCGTCGGGAAGGACCGACAGGAGCGAGATGTCGCAGAAGCCGTGGTGGACGGCGCCGTCCCCGCCGACGAGGCCGGCGCGATCGAGGCACAGCCGAACCGCGAGTCCCTGGAGCGACACCTCCTGGAAGCACTGGTCGAACGCCCGCTGGAGAAAGGTCGAGTAGACGGAGAAGAACGGCTTCCATCCCGTCTTGGCGAGTCCGGCCATCATGTCGAGGGCGTGGCTCTCGCAAATGCCGGTGTCCCACGCACGATCGGGGTGGGCCTTGAGCACCTTCGAGATTCCCGTGCCGTCGGGCATGGCGGCCGTGCACGCCACGATCCGCGGATCGCGGTTCATGAGATCGACCATGATCTCGCCGAAGGCGGTGGTGAACGAACGGCCGGACTTCTTGAGCTCGACGCGGCAGCCCTCGTTCTCCATCTCGACCTTGAACGCCGCCGGGGAGTGGAAGGTGCAGGAGTCGCCCTCGGTGAAGCTGTAGCCCTTGCCCTTGACGGTCTTGACGTGCAGCACCATCGGACGATCGAGGTGCTTGGCCTCGTTGAGGAAGTCGATCAAGGTGGGGAGGTCGTGCCCGTCGATCGGCCCGACCGTCACGAGGCCGAACTTCTCGAACCACGCATCCTCGGAGATCATCGCCTTGCTCATCTCGCCCAGGCGGTGGTACATCTCGGAGAACACGCTGCCGCCGGGAATGACCTTGGTCAGCTCCTTGGCGGCCCGCTTGAACTCGGTGTAGCTGTGGCTCAGCCGGATCCGGTCGAAGTAGGCGGCAACGGCGCCCTGGGGCTTCGAGATGCTCATCCCGTTGTCGTTGAGCACAATCAGGAACTGCCGCTTCAGCGTGCCGGCGTTGTTGAGGCCCTCCATCGCCACCCCGTTGACGATCGAGGCGTCGCCGATGAGCGACACCACACGGCGTCCGTTGGGGTTCTCGGGCGACCACCCCTCGTTGTTGAGCAGGTCGCCGCGGGCCATGCCGACGGCGGTGGGGATGCCCGTGCCGGCGTGACCGACGGAGAACAGGTCGTAGGCGCTCTCGCGCGGCTCGGGGAAGCCGGCCATGCCGTTGCGCTTCCGAAGGTTGGCCAGCAGCGGGAGGCGCCCGGTTAGGAGCTTGTGCGGATAGCACTGGTGCCCGACGTCGAAGAGCAGCCGATCGTGCCCGAAGTCGAACACGTAGTGGAGGGCGATCGACAGCTCGACCACGCCCAGGTTCGGGGCCAGGTGTCCGCCGGAGCGGGAAACCTGGTCGCAGATGGCATGCCTGATCTCGCTGGCGAGCTCCGGCAAGGCCTCGATCGGGAGAGCCTTGAGATCGGCGGGACTGTGGATTGCAGGAAGCAGCCTCAGCAACATGTTTGCTCGCTTGGGTTCACTCGCTCGACGTGCAGGCCCGCTCCCAAGCGGGCAGCGGCGTCGTTCCGTGACGGCCGCTGGAACTCATTCTGGTTCACCTTTGTCGCCAGTTCGGATTCAGTTGGCGCAAGCGTCGAGAAACTTCCGGTACTTGGTCGGGAAAGGTCCCAAATGGAACCGGAACGTCCGGGAAAGGGAAAAGGGTAGCCTCATCGGGTCCGGACCGCCATGTACTCCGCCAACTCGGCCAGGGGTCGGCCCGAGGCTCCGAAGGGTGCGATCGCCGTCGATGCCTCCTCGAGGAGCTCCTGGACGTGGGCCCGCGAGGCGTCCACGCCCATGACGCCGGGGAAGGTGAGCTTCCCCGCCGACAGGTCCTTTCCGGCGGCCTTCCCGAGGTGCTCGGTGGACTGCGTGACGTCCAAGAGGTCGTCAACCACCTGGAACATGAGGCCGATCGCGTTGCCGTAGGTGGTCAGCCGGCGGAGTTGTTCCGGATCGGCTCCTCCGCAGATGCCTCCCATGCGGCACGCGGCCACCAGCAGGGCACCGGTCTTGTTCTCGTGAATCAGCCGCAGCCGGTCGAGATCGCGGCGGCAGTCGGGTTCGAACCCGCCGAGGGAGTCGTAGACCTGTCCGTTGATCATCCCGATGGTCGCGGAGGACAACTCGCCGATGACGGCGGCCGGGCATCCGCCGCGGGAGACCACGGCGAAGGCGAGCGTGAGCAGGAGATCGCCGGCGAGAACGCCCATCGCCTCGCCGTACTTCGCGTGCACCGTGGGTTGTCCACGACGCAGGAGGTCGTTGTCGAGGGCCGGAAGATCGTCGTGCACGAGGCTGAAGGCATGGACCAGCTCGAGGGCCACCGCCGGTGCCCGCGCGTCGTCCTCCGCACCGCCCAGCGCTTCGCAGCACAGGACCGTCAGCAGGGGACGCAGTCGCTTGCCCCCCACGAGCACCGCGTGGTTCGCGGCCTCCCGGAGGTTCGCCGGCATGGACTGGGCGGCGATGGCGTCCGCCAACCAGCCGTCGATGCGGCGGATGATCGGCTCGACGGTCTCCGTGAAGCTCGGTGCCATGGGTGATTGGGTGCGGGTGGGGGTCACGGCCGCCATTGTACCGGTTCGCGGGTGCTCGTAGTCCGTTGAAGAAGTGCTCCGTCGGCGAGAGCGCGGCATCGCGGCCCAGGCCAAGGAGCCGTGGCGCTGCGTTATCCCCGGAGATACCGTGAGCCGCGGCGACGCCGGCATGGGTCGCGAGGGCCGCTCGTAGCCAGGATGACTTCTTCAACGGGCTGCCAGACCGAGTTCGTCTGGCCTAACGATCAGCAGTCAGCCGCGGGCCGCCGCGGCACTGGATGACCGGAATGTACTCCGCGACCGGCGGCTGGACTGCGTTGTTAGGCGGTGCGTCGGAGGCGGCGCACGGCGCGCGCCGGTTTGGTCTTGGCGAGGTCGTGGCTGGCCTGCAGGTTGAGCCAGAACTCGGGTGTTGTCCCGAGCGCCTGGGCAAAGAGCCAGCCGGTCTCGGGAGTGATGCCGCGTCGTCCTCGGACGACCTCGTTCACGCGCTGGATTGGCACGCCGATGTGTGCGGCGAAGTCGAGCTGCGTGACGCCGAGGGGCGACAGGAACTCATCGCGAAGGACGCTGCCGGGGTGAGTTGGGATGCGGTGGCGCGGGAGCATGGTGTGCCGGTCGGTTGGTCAGTGGGAGTCGATGATTCGCACGTCGTGGGCGTCGCCGCTGTCCCAGCGGAAGACGATCCGCCATTGCTCGCTCACGCGGATGCTGTGGCAGCCAGCCCACGTGCCCTTGAGGGCCTCGAGACGATTGCCAGGCGGCGAGCGAAGGTCGTGGAGTTGGACTGCGGCGTCGAGCATGTCGAGTTTGCGGAGGGCGGGGCGTGTAGGCGGCGAGCGTCGGAGGGCCTACATGCCCCTGGGGGCTACGGCGGCACCTGCTTCGGCGCCTTCGCGCCTGAACGACGCCACACCTCCGACAATGCCCCCGACCAGTCCCAAGACACCGAAGAACTCAGGAGCAGGTGGCCCCCAGCCCCCAAGGACCAGCCACAGCCCGATGCACACGGCCGCACTCGCAGAAAGGCCGACTCCCGCCGACAGCCCAACGTGCAGGACCAAGTCCCGCCGACTTCCCCTCACTCCAAGGTACAGCAATCCGCCAACGCCGGTTACAGGCCAGAGGTACAGCAGCAACTCTGCGACCATCCGATCCACCCTGAACTCGCGCTCGATCGAAACGCCCGGCGTGCCGTTCGCAGGAAAGTCCTCTGAACCACTGAAGTCTCTTTGGAATCTGGCGTAAGTCGGATCTGGTGGTGGTGCCCAGATTGGCGCTCGACCCAAGTCCACGATCCAGGTGTGGTTTGCGCGAGTGAGGCGCCCGTCCCAATGGCCGTTCGAAACTGCCAGAGCTACGCACCCGAGGCAAGCCAGAAGGAAGATCCACCGAAGACCACTCATGTTCGCGCCGCCCTCTGTATTGGGAGCGATGGGTGGCATTGCATCATTATTGGCACGGAGAGCAGGACCGTCGGGCGCGGCGAATCCGTGAAGTGGGAGTACGCAACCCAGATCACGAATCCGAGCATGATGCCCGCTGAGACAATCGATGCCAGAGGGGATCGGTGCCCACGAGGGACGATGGTGGTGTCTGACGCCTGGTCTTGCTCCGATCGATTGGCACCCTTCTCCGCTCGGATGATCCAACAGTTTCGCCGCCAACGGCAGCGTCCGCCACCGCCTTGCTCTGCCATCTCGCTCCACCCAGCGGCACAACGTGGGACCGGGTCAAAGGCCCTCATCGACCGCACGACCGCATTCCGGACACGACGCGCCATCCCGGACAGCGTAACCGCACCTCGTGCAAACGCCCTCGGATCGCCTCATGCTCGCGCTCATGAATCCGAGTCCAGCGATGGCTGCGGGGACGACGGCCAACGTCCAGAGCGGCGCCGCGGCGAACGAGCGAAAGGAGCCGGATCGATACCGATAGGTCCACCACCCGGATGCGGTCGAGCTCGGCGCATGTTCGATCGACCATGCCGCCACGGGTTTCCAATCCTGTTCAGGTTGCAACCGTCCCCACGCCAAGGTGAGTCGACCACCTGAGAACACGACCATCACCGAGTCCGATCCGTTGCCCATCGGGGACTGCAACTCGAATCGCCACCGCATGCTGGCGATCCCGAAGCCCAAGATGGCGGCAGCAACCAGTACCAGGGGCCAACGGAGCATGGTG
>JAGQOG010000100.1 GCA_020427695.1 Phycisphaerales bacterium | reverse complement strand
TCATCGCCCACCACGACCTCCGCCTTCGACTGGCCCGGCACCTCGTCGGCGGCGAGCCTCCGAAGTGCGGCGAGCGCCCGCTCGCGCTCCCGCGGCGACGAGGACGACGGCATCACGCGCAGGAGCGTGGTCTCGCGATCGCCCAGCCGATGGATGCGGGCCAGGAGTCGAGCGCGAAGCTCGTCGTGCCCGCCGCGTCCTCCCAGCGGAACCAGCACCCGCCGCACATGCCGGAGGAGCCAGCCGGGCGGGGCACGGAGGATGGCCACGTCGCAGGCGACCTGTCCCAGGAGCGCTTCCAGCCGGCGCTCGAGCCCAGGCTCCGTGAGGCTGCTCAGGCCCATCAGCAGGCTCTCGCACTGGTGAGTCCGCACCACGCGGGTGATCTCGGTCCAGGGATCCGCGGAGATCGTGGTCAGCGCGTCCGGCGACAGCCCGCGGGCGAACGAGGCCGCCAGCGCCCCGCGGATGGCGGACAAGGAGGCCTCGAGCGAAGGCGACGGCTCTCCCGACTCGGGATCCTGCGGCGGGGAGACGATCGAAAGCAGGATGACCCGGCCGACCTTCGGCGTGGCGAGTGCCGTCGCGACACCCACCATCGCCACCGCGTTGGACGGATTCGCGATCGGCACCAGCACCAGCGGGCTGCGTCCGCGGAGCCGCACCAGCTCGGCGTCGAGCGCCTGCGAATAGGCGTCCATGCTGCGCGCCCGTCGAGCGAAGAGCGACACGTAGAGCAGTCCGCCCAGGGCGAGCCACACGCACACGATCACCCCGGCACTGGGCACGCTGATGCCTTGGAACACGGCCAAGCCCGCACAGGACACGGCGCCGACCACCGGCACCAGCGGGAACCAGGCCGTGCGGAAGTGCGCTTGCCCGACCCCGCCCCGCCGCCGCGCCATGACCGCGATGCGATGCGCCAGGGCAAACGTGACGAGGAAGACCAGGCTGGACGCCGCACCGATCGAGGCGATGTCGGGGACCAGGACCAGCACCGCGATGACGATCGCCGCCGTGGTCAGGACGGCCGCGGCAGGCGTGCCCCGCCGAGGATGAAGGCGCTCCATCCACGACGGGAGCGTGCGGTCGCGGGCCATCGCCCGCGCCACGCGCGATGCCGCCAGCAGGTTGGCTTGCAGCGCCGACAGCATCGAGAGGATGGCCGCGACCACCACCAGCCAGTAGCCGAATCCCCCGAGGTAGCGGCGGGCAGCGATGGCAACGATGGCCTCGGGCTGCGCGGCGCTCGCTTCGGCGATCCCCCCGCCGGGCGCAACGCCCACCGTCGCGATCACGAAGAGCAGCGGCAGGTAGATCGCGAGCGCGATCCCCAGCGACAGGAACATCGCCCGCGGGATGGTTCGTTGCGGGTCGCGGATCTCGCCCGACACGGCGGCAATGAGGTCGAACCCTTGGAGGGCGATGAACGTGTAGCCCATGGCCTGGACGAGGCCGAGCGCACCGTTCGCGAGGAACGGTCGCAGCCGTTCGCCCGTGGTCGTCGCAGGCTGCCCGGCGAGGGCCCAGAGCCCCGTCGCGATCAGCACCGCAAAGACCGCCACCTTGCCGATGTTCGGCCAGTGTCCGCCCCCCGCGGACTTCCGGAGCAGCGCGAGTGCATACGCGAGCGTGGCCCCGACGGCCAGCAGCGTCACACCGGCTCCTCCCACCGCCCAACCCGGCAACTCGACGGACAGCGACCGGCATACGCCGTCCAGGGCGATGACGGCGAAGGTGCCGAAGCCGAACGCGTAGAGCACCGCCGCCACGATCGACGCGAACCAGACCACCCACCCGACGCTGAAGGCCGCCTCGACGGTCAGCACCTTCTTGGCGAACGCGTACGTTCCGCCCGACTCGGGAAACTGCGTGGCCAGTTCCGCGAAGCTGAGCGCCGTCAGCACCGCGATGAAGCCGTTGAGGGCGAAGGCCAGGATCGCGCTCGGACCGGTCGTGGCGAACGCCACACCCGCGAGGGCCAGGATGCCGCCGCCGACAATCGCGCCGACACCGATGCTCGTCGCGCCAAGGAGGCCGATTGAGCGGCGAAGATCGGGCGATGCGGACATGGCGTGGCGTGGGGTCGGGCGGGTATCAGGGATCAGGGATCAGGGATCAGGGCCGGCTGTCGGTCGGGTGCGCACGACAAGATCGAGACGCACGAACGCTCGGCGGGCCGACGTGCAGGCACGTCGACCCGCGGGAGAATTGGATTGGACCACAACGGCGACGGAACGCCGGCAACGTGTGCTCCGTCCCCAAGCTGGTCTACTGATACCC
>JAGQOG010000099.1 GCA_020427695.1 Phycisphaerales bacterium | reverse complement strand
CGGGCGGCGGCTGGTGGAACAGGGTCTCGCCGACGAAATCAACGACTTCGGCCTGGTGCTAAAGAGCGAAGTCGAGGACTGGATCAAGGATCCGCGGCCGTTCCAGGAGGAGATCCGCAAGCGCCGCGAACAGATGAAGCTCTACTCGAGCCTTCAAGAACCGTTCGTGTTCTGGGGCGAACAGCCAGACCCTTCGACCTGGAAGCGGAAGGGCGAGGAGGCCATCGACGCAGTCGCGGCCGGCGATGTGCTCGCGGGCTTCCCCGGGTGTCCGGGACAGGTCACCGGCGTGGCTCGCGTGGTCCTCGACCCGATCGACCCGACGGCGCTCGAACCGGGCGACATCCTGGTGGCGCCGATCACCGACCCATCGTGGACGCCGCTCTTCGTTTCGGCGGGCGGTGTGGTGGTGGATGTTGGCGCGGCCCAGAGCCACGCCATGATCGTCAGCCGCGAGCTCGGCATCCCCTGTGTGCCTTCCGTGACCAACGCGACGCGACGCATCCCGAACGGCGCCACCGTCACCGTGAACGGCGACGCCGGCACCGTCACGATCGTTTCGCTGCCCTGATGGCCATGGAAGCACCGCTCGTCCACGCACTGGAAGACGAACTGCCGGGAATCGACAACCAGGCGCAGCTGCTCGGTGGAAAGGCCGCCGGGCTCGCGACAATGGCACGCGACCTGGGATTGCCGGTGCCGCCGGGGTTCGTCGCGACGACCCGTGTCTGCCACGAATTCCTCGCCCGCGGCTGGCAGCCTGAGCTGGACGCTCTCCTGCGCGCTCACCTCGACCGGCTGGCCACGAAGACGGGCCGGCGTTTCGGCGACCCGGTTGCGCCGCTGCTGGTCTCGGTCCGCTCCGGCGCCCCGGTTTCGATGCCGGGAATGATGGACACGCTCCTCAACGTCGGCATGACCACGCAGATTCGCGAACGCCTCGCGGAGGAGTCCGAAAACCGGGAGTTCGCCGCCGACACATGGCTGCGGTTCAACCGGATGTACGCCGAAATCGTGCTCGAACTCCCGCGCGAGCAACTGCAGCGCGCGGCGGAGCATGATGGTACCGAGCAGTCGATGCTCGCCGCCGCGGAACGCATCCGTGGACTGGCAATCGGCGCCGGGGGCGTACCGGGCGAGCCATTCGACCAGCTCAAGGGCGCAATCCAGGCCGTGTTCCGGTCGTGGATGTCGGAACGCGCAATCGTCTTCCGGGAAAAAGAAGGCATCTCCGCCGACCTCGGGACGGCGGCCACCGTCCAGGCGATGGCGTTCGGCAACCTTGATGACCTGTCGGGCACTGGCGTCGCGTTCACGCGCGACCCGGCGACCGGAGACGCGACGCCCTGCGGCGACTACCTGGCCCGTGCCCAGGGCGAGGACGTTGTTGCAGGGAGCCACAAAGTGCTCGGGCTCGAGGCGCTCGCGCATCAGCTTCCGGCCGTACACGCGGAGTTGCTGGACGTCCTCTCGCGGCTCGAACACCACTACCGCGACATGTGCGACGTCGAGTTCACGGTGAGCGCCGGCAAGCTCTACCTGCTCCAGACGCGGGTCGGGCGGCGCAGCCCGCTGG